>NZ_JBQSYV010000011.1:0-134523 GCF_052379685.1 Halomonas sp. 111 | reverse complement strand
GTGGTAAGCATGTAGATGAATGGTGCAGTAAGCGCGAAAAATAACGTCGCTCATGGATAGTTCAGAGCGGCGGCGCGCTTTTCTTAGCGTTTGGTTGAATATTTCTTCTGCCTTATAGCGGCTCAACCCTAGCTCTTGAGCCGTATGAAAATACTCATCAAGCTCCACACTCTCACTATTATCGCTCACTAGCGGCGGTTTATTTGCAGATTTACGGCCTAACTTTAAGCCACCAAAAACTGAGGCCCAACGGGGCAATAAATTAAGATACATATCTTCATCCTTGAATCATGTTCATGGAGAGAGTGGTTCATCACAGCGCGAATTCCCGCATAGCGCCACGCCAATAGCTATACACATATTGTACTTCATGAAGCATGACGTTATCGTGACAGGTACCATCTCACGCAAAAAGACACAGCGTTCCAAGCCCCCTGATCACAGGGCGCTACACCCGACAAAGTAAGCTGCCTGAGTAAAAATGCTGCGCGCAATAAACGTGCACGGTATGAGAACGACGCTAAACAAAAAACCCCGCGCTTAAAAAAGCACGGGGCTAACAATTTGGTAGGACCAGGCGGATTTGAACCGCCGACCTCCACGATGTCAACGTGGCGCTCTAACCAACTGAGCTATGGTCCTAAATAGAAAAGGTTGCGATGATGGTAGGACCAGGCGGATTTGAACCGCCGACCTCCACGATGTCAACGTGGCGCTCTAACCAACTGAGCTATGGTCCTGTCGTGCAACGGATGCGTATTCTACTTATTTATCACTGCATTGCAAGCTAATTTTTTCTTTCTGAACAACCCACTCACGCCCTATCTCGCTATAAAATCGCTACGTAAGTGAGTATTTAAATTTTCAGCGTTTTAAACCGTCTCCCCCCTCTTTCTAAAGCAGGAAACCAATAATGCTCGCCCCTCTCCTTACCCCCCTCCTTGCTTGCATAGCGTTAATACCACTGCTTGCAACACTGATTGCACGCATCCCTCTTCGCTGGTGGTGGGTCCGCTGCTTTGAATTCCCTCGCGTTCAAATAGCAACTCTGTCGCTGCTTTGTGGGGTATCCGCTCTCGTCTTTCTATCGCCTGGCAATTGGCGTACCGCGATTTGGGTTATCGTTCTCATCACCGTCGCTTTACAAAGCCAATATATCTTGCCTTGGACTCGGTTATGGCCAGTGGACGTTAAAAACGCATCCAAGCAGTCTTCCAGCAAACAGTACATTACGCTTTTAATCGCCAATGTGCTGACGCCTAATCGGCACACGGAAGGATTATTGGGGATGATCCAGCAACACCAGCCGGATATCATTTTAACCCTTGAGTCCGATCAGTGGTGGCAGGATAAGCTCGACCCCGTGCTAGCAGAACGCTGGAAATATAACGTTAAAGTGCCTTTAGATAACTTGTACGGTATGCATCTTTATTCGCGCTTGCCGCTAAAAGACACCTCCGTTAAATGGCTAATTCAGGAGGATATCCCTTCCATTCATACTCAGGTGCAGCTTGAAAGCGGCGATTATATTCGCCTATATGCCGTCCACCCTCGCCCACCAGCACCCTCAGAAAGCGAAAAGTCGTTATGGCGTGATGCCGAACTTTTATGGGTGGGCCAAGAGGTGCATCAAACGCCCCAGCCGACCCTGGTGGCTGGCGACCTGAATGACGTCGCCTGGTCACGTACCACTCGACTATTTTGCAGGGTAAGCGGCATGCTTGACCCCAGGCGCGGACGGGGCATGTTTAGCACCTTCCACGCCAAGAACCCCTTATTACGCTGGCCTCTTGATCACATTTTTGTAACCAACCACTTCACCCTGGTCAACATGCAGCGCCTTGATGCCTTTGGGTCTGACCACTTTCCTATTCTCGCCACCCTCTGCTATCAGCCCTCTCGCCAAAATGAGCAGGAGCGACCCGAAGCAGACAGCGAAGAGCATCAACAAGCCAGCGAAACGATTCAAAAAGGCAAAACCGAGAAGCAACTAACCTGATCGACGGGTTACTCCGGAACGCCTCCCTGGGCCAATACGCTTGGATCCAAAAGGCGTTCCAGCGTTTTACGATCCAGATCCGTCTCTTCCTCAGCAACATCAATGATAGGCCTACCTGCCTGGTAGGCTTTTTTAGCCACTGCCGCCGCGGCATTATAGCCAATCACGCTATTAAGCGCGGTCACAAGGATCGGATTTCGAGCCAAGGGGCCTTGCAAGTTATCTTCTCGCACCTTGAACGTTGCAATTGCTCTATCCGCCAGTAGCCGTGACGTATTACTCATTAGCGTAATCGCCGTGAGCAAATTCGTTGCCACCAGTGGCAGCATGACGTTCAACTGAAAATTACCACTCTGGCCTGCCACGGTAATGGCCGAATCCAACCCAATCACCTGGGCTGACGCCTGCGCTGCCGACTCAGGAATCACAGGGTTAACTTTGCCCGGCATGATGGAACTACCCGGCTGAAGCGCCTCAAGCTCAATTTCGCCGAGCCCAGCCAAGGGGCCTGAGTTCATCCAGCGTAAGTCGTTGGCAATCTTCATAATGACGCACGCGAGGCCTTTTAACTGCCCGGATAGCTCAACGGCGGCATCCTGAGATGAAAGACTGGCAAAAAAACTATCGTTGGGTGCAAAATTCAGCCCGGTTTGCTCGCTTAGCTCTTTGGCTACCTGCTCAGCGAATCCCTCAGGTGCATTAATACCCGTACCAACCGCTGTCCCACCCTGTGCCAAGCGGCATAGCCTGCTCATCGCGCTGTCGAATCGCTCAATAGCCTGCCCTAATTGACTCGACCAGGCCCCGAGCTCCTGGTCCATGCGTAACGGCATCGCATCCATTAAATGGGTGCGTCCCGTTTTGACAACATCTTTTAGCTCCTCGGCACGCTGATCAATACAGGTCTTTAAATGCTCAAGTGCTGGCTTGAGAGACTCATTAACCGCAATCGCTGCTGACACATGTATGGCGGTTGGGATAACGTCATTACTTGATTGCCCCATATTCACGTGATCATTAGGCGTCACATCGACACCTTCACGACTTGCCAAGGTAGCCAATACTTCATTCACGTTCATATTGGTAGAAGTGCCCGAGCCCGTTTGAAAAATGTCGATCGGGAACTGGTCGTCGTGCTGCCCGTTAATCACAGCCTGTGCTGCGTTTTGAATAGCCTTGGCCCTAGCATCATCCAACAGGCCCAACTGCTGGTTAGCCCGCGCTGCAGCCAGCTTTATCCGCGCTACGGAATGGATAAACGCGGGGGGCATAGGGGTGTGAGACACCGGAAAATTATTAATGGCCCGCTGCGTTTGAGCGCCATAAAGCGCGGAAGAAGGCACTTCAAGCTCACCCATGCTATCGCGCTCGATACGAGTATCCATATGATTCTCTCCTTTGAGTGATAATCA
Source organism: Halomonas sp. 111 (assembly GCF_052379685.1). NCBI lineage: Bacteria > Pseudomonadati > Pseudomonadota > Gammaproteobacteria > Oceanospirillales > Halomonadaceae > Halomonas > Halomonas sp. 111. The sequence continues at coordinate 131,112 of NZ_JBQSYV010000011.1, read as the reverse complement.
ACCTTATCTACAAGCGATCACGTGGGCAAATCCCTTCTCAACCGCTGCCGTTATTCAAACTAGACGCTCCAACCGGCCAGGTAAACCGTCATGTCCCATCATGCTCACATTAAGCCTGCCTCTTTATATTGCGGCGCACAAAAACGACTGCTATGCTGCACTGCAGAAACGCTAAACGAATGACATTTTTATTGTTCAGGCAGGAGTTTCATAATGAATGCATTCAACACAAATGAAATGAACCAGCAGTTTGATAACGTCTTTATGGCCCCTGCACGCGCTTATGCTGCGCTAACGATTGATTATGCCGAAAAGATGCTGAACGCTCAGGTGGAAGCAAACCAGGCTTATGCTGAGACGGGTATTAATCAATTGCGCCAGCTAACCAGCGTTAAAGATCCGCAAGGATTGCGTAATTATATGGAAGGCCAACAGCAGGTTGTTAAGCAGCTAGCGGAACGCGTGAAAGGCGATGCCGATAAAGTGGTTTCGCTTCAGCAAGATTATTTCAAGAAAAGCCAAAAACTAACCGAAGAAAACGTGAAACAAGCACAGGCTGCTGCTGGCAAAATGCGTCAAACGACCTGATTTTTTTAAGTTCTGAACACTTAATCATTAGATGCCCGCTGATCCACTCAGCGGGCTTTTGCTTACCAGCCAAGTGCAGACTTAACAAACGGGATTGTCAGTTTACGCTTAGCCGACAAGGAAGCCTGATCCAGAGTTTCAATCGCCTTACATAAATCGCCTAATTCGCGAGGTCCGCGGTGCAAAATATAGCGCCCTACGTCATCGGGTAGCTGCATTCCCCTGACATTGGCGCGCAGCCTAAGCGCGGCCAAACGGCTTTCGTCATCCAAAGGGTGTAAATGAAACGTCACTCCCCAGGTAAGGCGTGAAGCAAGGTCCGGAAGCACAACCTCAAGCTGGCGCGGAGGTGTGTTAGAGGCGATAACAAGCTGTTTGCCAGCATCGCGCAAGCGATTAAACGCATGAAACAGGGCTTCTTCCCAACGTTTTCGGCCAACGACATACTCAAGATCATCAATCGCGACTAAATCCAATCGCTCTATATCTTCAAGCATCAGGGGCGGAAAATGCCCCAGGTCAGCTAACGGTAAATACAAGGCCCGCATATCCGCATCGGAAGCCGCATGGCAGGCGGCCTGAAGCAGGTGGCTTTTGCCGCTGCCTTGGGCACCCCATAAATAGATAAACGGCTCTGCATTCGGTTGAAATTGTTGTGTCAGATGTTCAACCAGTGGAGCATTCGCGCCTGAAGCGTAATAGTTATTGAAGGTTGCATCATCGCGCAACCCTACTCCTAACGGCAGCTGTGCCGGCACTCGGCTCATGGTGACTCCCTTTCGTCGTGACGCCCCAGCTCATTATGGTGATTTAAAGGCGTTAGCGAGCCTTGTTCTGCATTATAAAAGGTGCTGTGTTTATAACGATCATTAAGCTCTCTAAGCAGCACCATAAAAACAGCTGCAACGGGTAACGCTAACAGCACACCGGTAAACCCAAATAAATTTCCACCCGCCAGTACAGCAAAAATAACGGCGACAGGATGCAAACCAATTTTATCGCCCAATAGTTTGGGCTGCAGTATGACACTTTCTGCAGCTTGACCGATACTAAATACCACGATCACACCGAGCACCGCCCACCACGTACCGAATTGAAATAATGCAACAATTAAGGCGACGGCAATGCCAACAATAAACCCCAAAAAGGGTACGAAACTTACCAGGCCGGCAACAAAACCTATCAACAAACCAAAATTAAGCCCCATCACAGTAAGACCGGTCGCGTAAATAACGCCCAGGCACAACATCACCAAAAGCTGGCCGCGTAAAAAAGAGGACAGCACTTCATCGCAACGCCGCGCTAAGCGAAACGTATCATCAGCCCATTGCCTTGGCACCAGGCTTGCAAGATTGCGCAGCATCCGTTTCCAGTCGAGGAGTAAATAAAACGTCACGACAGGAATCAAAGCGATATAAGTAATCCATGTCATAAAGGCCATACCTGAGCGGCCAATTTGGCCTAGCGCTTGAGCCAAATACCCTCCCGCATCACGCCAGTTTTCCACCAATACTTCACGCACATTGATTAACTCGGCACGCAAATCGTAGCCCGTCCACTCCTGAACCTGTGGCGCCAGCACATTCTCAATCCACATGAACATGTCAGGCATCACTTCCCCTAGCTGCTTGATTTGTTGAATCACCAGCGGAATAAAAATCAATAGACTCGCCGTTAATACAATAAGCAGCACCAGAAACACCAGGCTCACGGCGAAAGGTCGTTTCATTCCCAGCCGCTGAAAGTAGTTAGTCAGCGGGTCAGCTAAATAGGCTAATACCATGCTGGCAATAAAGGGCATCAACACCGAATTAAGTACATACACCAGCCCAATGAAAATCGCGAGCAGGCCAACCCCTAACCATGAATTTCGCATTACATGACTCTCCTTCCTGGATCCATCAATAGCGCTTTGTACGCTTAATAATAACAAAAGTTGGAGGAACACTGACCCAACATGTATACCGGCGATGCGACCCACGCCGCTGGGTGTTACAATCTTCTGCAGTTATTGCCCAGCACTGGCCATTTCGCCAGCACTACCCCGTACTGCTATAGGCTTCACAGGAACTGTCATGACCGAGACTTCCACTTCTCCGGCTACTCCTTCTCTCAGCTATAAAGATGCAGGTGTCGATATTGACGCCGGAAATGCCCTAGTTGACCGCATTAAACACGTTGCCAAACGTACCACACGCCCCGAAGTAATGGGCGGGTTAGGCGGCTTTGGCGCACTATGCGAGCTGCCAGCAGGTTACAAGCAGCCTGTACTGGTGTCTGGCACCGATGGCGTAGGCACCAAGCTACGTCTCGCCATGGACCTTGGCAAACATGACACTATCGGCATCGACCTGGTGGCCATGTGCGTTAATGATTTGATTGTTGCAGGTGCTGAGCCGCTGTTATTCCTTGACTACTATGCCACGGGCAAGCTGGATGTGGATATCGCGGCAGATGTTGTCACGGGTATTGGTGCGGGGTGTGAACTGGCAGGCTGCGCTCTGGTGGGTGGTGAAACCGCCGAAATGCCGGGCATGTACGAAGGCAGCGACTATGATCTAGCCGGTTTTTGCGTTGGTGTGGTGGAAAAGTCCGAAATTCTTGATGGTAGTAAAGTGGCAGAAGGCGATGTTCTTCTTGGGCTTGCCTCCTCAGGCCCTCACTCCAATGGCTATTCCCTGATTCGTAAGATCCTTGACGTCAGCAATGCCTCTCTCGACACCCAGGTAGATAATGCCCCACTGGGTGATGCATTAATGGCACCGACTCGTATCTACGTCAAATCATTGCTTTCACTAATGCGCGGCACCTCTATTCCGGTTCATGCGCTTTCCCATATTACCGGCGGCGGCCTGCTGGAAAACATTCCGCGCGTACTGCCTGATACGCTAGCAGCACATATTGATATTAATACGTGGCAGCGCCCCGCGGTTTTCGATTGGCTTCAGGCCCAAGGCAATGTTAACGAAATCGAAATGCACCGCGTGCTTAACTGCGGCATCGGTATGGTACTGGTGATTCCTGCGGCTGAAGCTGACCAGGCCATGGCTCACCTTCAAGCTCAAGGCGAAACGGTTTATCGTATCGGGCATATTACCCAACGTCAGGAAGAAGCGGTGGTGCTGGAGAACCTGTCAGCATGAGTGGTACCGAATATCCCAGCGACACGATTACCGACATGACACCAGAACCTACCGGGCCACGGCGGGTCGTTGTGCTGATTTCAGGCAGTGGCAGTAATCTTCAAGCGTTGATTGATGCGCAGTCGCATGACCGTTTAGGCGGCGAGATTGTGGCGGTGATCTCCAACGTGGCTGACGCTTATGGTTTGAAGCGCGCCCACGAGGCCGGCATCGAGGCCGTCGCCCTGCCTCATCGTGAATATGACAACCGCGAGGCTTACGACGGCGCGCTGATTAAGGTGATTGAGCGTCATGAACCCGACGTGATTGTGCTGGCTGGCTTTATGCGTATTTTAACGCCGCGCTTTGTACAACGCTTTTTGGGTCGGATGCTGAATATTCACCCCTCACTGCTGCCCGAGTACCAAGGGTTAAATACCCATGCACGGGCACTGGCCGACAACGTAACCAGCCATGGTTGCAGCGTGCATTTTGTTACCGAAGAGCTGGATGGCGGCCCCGTAGTTCTGCAAGCAGAATTAGCGGTCACTCCTGAGGATAACGCAGAGACGCTTAAAGAGAAGGTCCACGCCCGCGAGCACCTGATTTACCCAATCGCCGTACAGTGGTTTTTAGAGGGGCGGCTACAGTACAGCGCGGAAGGCGCTAAAATGGACGGCCATCTTCTGCCTGAACATGGTATGCGTCTTTCTCATGCCGATGCCGCTGAAGAACTTGATGAAGAGCTGGATGAAGACAGCGACGTGTAGTTGACCGACCTGTCGGTTACTGTTCGCAGAAACGCGCACAGTAAATAGAAAGCAAGGCCTTACGGGAAACCGTAAGGCCTTGCTTTTAGGGCTACTTAACAGGCGTATCGATTACGTGCGCGGCAACGTAACACCACGCTGCCCCATGTATTTCCCGCCTCGGTCTTTATACGACGTTTCGCACTCCTCGTCGGACTCTAAAAACAGCATTTGCGCCACACCTTCGTGAGCATAAATCTTGGCTGGCAAATTGGTCGTGTTAGAGAACTCAAGCGTTACATGCCCTTCCCACTCCGGCTCAAGCGGCGTGACGTTCACGATAATACCGCAACGCGCATAGGTTGATTTGCCCAGGCAAATAGTCAGCACGCTGCGCGGAATACGAAAATACTCAACCGTTCTAGCTAACGCAAACGAGTTAGGCGGAATAATGCAAACATCACCTTTTACGTCCACAAAGCTTTTTTCGTCAAACGCTTTAGGATCAACGATGGCCGAGTGAATGTTGGTAAACACCTTAAATTCATCGGCACAGCGGACATCGTAGCCATAGCTGGATGTGCCGTAAGAGATCACTCGCTGATCATTAACATAGCGAACCTGCTCTGCTTCAAACGGTTCAATCATGGCATCACTTTGTGCCATGCGACGAATCCACTTATCTGATTTGATACTCATGTGTTACTTCATCACTCGCTAAAAGAAATAGTGGGCCCATCGCTTTCGCTGCCATTTACTGACTGGGCAACTTGCCTGGCAATCTCTGCAAACGCTTGGCTTACCGAGCTATCAGGCTCTGAGATAACGCTTGGAGTACCCGAGTCTGCCAGCTCTCGAATGGACAACGTCAATGGCAGCCGTCCCAGTACGGTTGTCTGGTACTCTTCGGCAATGCTATCCCCTCCTCCTGTACCAAAAATTGCGGCCTCATGACCACAGTTTTCACAGTGGTAAAGGCTCATGTTTTCAACCACACCAAGCACCGGAACATTCACCTTGCGGAACATTTCGATACCTTTACGCGCATCCAACAGCGCGATATCTTGCGGGGTGGTCACAATAACCGCCCCCGTTACTGGCACTTTTTGCGCCAGTGTCAGCTGTATATCGCCGGTACCTGGGGGCATGTCAATCAGTAGGAAATCAAGATTATCCCACTGTGTTTGTGTGAGCATTTGCTGAAAAGCCCCCACCACCATTGGCCCCCGCCAGACCATCGCTTCACGCGTATTGACCAAAAAGGCCATCGACATGGCTTGAAGGCCATGGGCGTTCAACGGTAAAAACTGGTTGTTGTCAGTCGCTTCGGGGCGGGCACCCTCCTTCACACCAAGCATTTGCGCCTGGCTTGGACCATAAATATCCGCATCCAGTACGCCCACACGATAACCCTGAGCAGACAGTGCCAGCGCCAGGTTAACGGTGACGGTCGATTTACCAACCCCACCTTTTCCCGAGGCCACTGCGACAATATGTTTAACGCCGTCCATTAGTCGCGCTCCTATAATCCAGGCAAAAACTATTCACGTTGTGCCAAATGATACTCTGTGACCACGTATTCATAAACCAACAAACAAAAACGGATGCTGGGGCTACCAGCATCCGCCTGTCAATTCGTCTGGTTGATTCAGACGAATACGCTTAATTATTGCTTTGCTGTTGGCTCTGTGATTGATTGTTATCGCTTTCGTTGGCAGGCGCCTGATCCGTTGCGCCACCCTCAGATGAAGCGTCATTTGCTGCATCATCGGCGCTACCTAAACGCTGATCAAGGGAAGAAAGCTCGTCTCGCCAACTATTTAGCTGAGACGCCAGTTGAGATAAGGTTTCTTCACGCGCTTCAATATCGCTATTAATGTTAGCAACTTCATTACGGCCAAGATCAAGCGCAACCATCAAGTCTTCCATTTCGCCACGCACCTGCTCCAGGCTCTGCGACTCCTCTTCCCGAAGCTCAACCAATGAATCGACTTCGTTTTGAAGCTCATCACGCTCAGAGGCGAGGGAGTCACGGGTATTTTCCAACTCATCCAGTTCACTTTGTGCCGAAGCCACCTGCTCCTCAAGACCAGAGAGCGCTTCATTAGCTTGACGACTCTGCTCTTCAAGTTCAGCAAAATCATCTTCAGCGCTACTTAGTGCTTCAACCGCTTGCTGGCGCTGCTCTTCAGCCTGTTGGCGTGCGGTTTCAGCCTGTTGCCGCGCTTCATCAGCGCTCTGCTGGGCTTCTTCTATCTGCTGAAGTGTCGCTTCAGCATTATCACGGGTTGTTGTGATTTCATCGCGCTCATCGCGCAGTGACTGCATATCACCCTGGGCGTTTTCCAGCTCTTGGTTTAAAGCATCCACTTCATTTTGAAGTTCATCTCGTTGAGTTTCTAATTCTTCAAGGCGCGTCTGAATAGTAGCCACGTCATTTTGTGCGCTTTCCAACGCAGAACTGGCTTCATTACGCTGCTCTTCAAGCTGCGCCACCTCTTCCTGCATGTCCGCTAAATTGGTTTCTGCCTGATCTATTTCCTGGATACGGCGGCTATAACGACGGTTGTCCTGTTCAGCACTTGCCAGTTGCCCTTCAAGCGCTTCAACACGCTCTTTATGAGTGCCTGCGTTGGACTGCGCCATGATCGCCCAAATAACGGCAATGGCGGCGATACCCGCGATAGCCCTGACTCGGTTATCTTTAAATAGCGTTTTGGCATCCAGCCTGCTCGCAGGCGTCTGATGATCCGAATGGTTTTCTTCTGACATTCTGCGTCCCTCTCTCTACCAGGCTACCGATATCAGCAGCGTTAAAGGTGCGTTTAGCGCATATCGTCCATTACAAGCATACACAGCAAATGGCATCTAGCCAGTCCACTAGCAGATTCAATGCATTAGCCAAACCCACCTTCTACTGTAGATCATTATGAACAGGAGCTTCGCCTGGATGAGCATTTTTGAACCACGCAAGCTTTGTGTGCAGTGAAACCACACCACCAATAATTAAAAGCGCCGGTGACTGAATACGGCCTGTCGTCAAGGCCTCAGGCAGCGATGCCAATGTTCCCGCATGGATTTGCTGTTCAGCCATCGTCCCTTGCTCAATCAACGCCAGAGGCGTATCACGCGACATCCCATACGCCATCAACTTTTGGCTAATTACACCAACGCTGTTTAGCCCCATATAGAAAACCAGTGTTTGGTTTGGTTTTGCTAACGCTTCCCACTCCACTGCCTGCTCATCATCCGCCCAATGCCCCGTCACAAAATGGACAGCCTGTGCATGATCACGGTGGGTAAGCGGAATGCCAGCATAAGCGGAGCATCCTGAGGCGGCGGTGATACCGGGAATAACCTCCACCGCTACTCCATGAGTGATTAGCGCTTCCAACTCTTCACCGCCGCGACCAAAGATGAACGGGTCACCGCCTTTAAGCCTTACGACGCTTTTGCCCTCAATGGCCCAGTCGACCAAGTGTTGATTAATCTCCTGTTGAGGAACGCTATGCTGCGACCGGACCTTTCCAACATAGAAGCGCTGCGTATTGCTCGGCAGTAGCGCCAAAATAGCGCTACTAACCAAGCGGTCGTAAAGCACGACATCTGCTTGCTGAAGGCGCTTGTAGGCTTTTAAGGTTAATAACTCTGCATCGCCAGGACCTGCGCCCACCAAGCTAACAAAACCACTCATTCCACCTCCTGACAAAATTCATACCTATATTGTTGCTTACGCGTAATCATGCCAATGATAATTGGCCGTGATTGCGTTTGCCTGCTTTCATGACCAGTGTTATGCCGATTTTATGAGGGAATGTATATGCTCAGGCTTGCACAAATCATCTGTGAACCCTGCTCGAAAGACACCCCGCCGCTAGATAAAAGCGAGTGTCAGGCTTATCTTGAGCAATTACCGGAGTGGCGGATTGTCGAGCACGATGGCATCATAAAGCTGTCACGAAGCTTTTCGTTTTATGACTTTGCCAAGGCGCTGACATTTACCCAGCGTGTTGGCGAGATAGCAGAGCAGGCCGGACACCACCCCATGTTAATCACCGAATGGGGTAAAACCACCGTAATGTGGTGGACACATCGTATTAATGGCCTGCATCTTAATGATTTCATTCTTGCCGCCAGAACCGACGAGGTAGCTGAGTAAATGTTTGAGCATATTGAGCGAGTCCCTGGAGATGCCATTCTCGGGCTGATCGAAGCTTTCAAAAAAGATACCAATCCGCAAAAGGTTGATTTGGGCGTAGGGGTGTACCGCGATTCAAAGGGTACTACACCGGTAATGCGCGCTGTCAAAGAAGCTGAAGCTCGCCTGCTCAAGAATGAAACCACCAAAACCTATATCGGTTCGCACGGGGCGCCCGCCTACAGCAATGTCGTATTGCCCATGGTGCTGGGTAGCGACTCCCCCGTACTGGAAGCCAAACGCGCCAGCGCTACTCAATCCCCCGGCGGTACCGGTGCGTTACGCTTAGCGGCTGACTTTATTGCGACTCAGCTACCCCATAAAGGTATTTGGGTAAGTGACCCGACGTGGCCCAATCACCACGGTATTTTTACGTCTGCGGGCATAGCGCTGCATAAATATCCGTATGTAGATGCTGATAACCGCCTCGATTTTTCAGGCATGCTGGCCGCGCTGAAAAAAATTCCTGAAGGCGACGTCGTGGTGCTGCATGCGTGCTGCCATAACCCGACCGGTTTTGATCTATCCCAAGAGCAGTGGCAGGAAGTGCTGGTCATTCTACGTGAACGTAAGCTCCTACCGCTCGTTGACTTCGCCTACCAAGGGTTTGGTGAAGGGCTTGATGAAGATGCCTACGGCGTACGCCTACTGGCCGAACAGCTGGACGAAGTGATTATCACCAGCTCCTGCTCGAAGAATTTCGGTATCTACTGCGAGCGCACTGGCTGCCTTATCATGGTCGCTAAAGACGCGGAGCAGATGGAGAATGTGCGTTCTCAGGTGGCCATTGTGGCCCGGGAAAACTACTCCAACCCGCCTGCTCACGGCGGCGCCATCGTAAGCGAAATTTTAAACGATGCCGAACTGACCACCATGTGGCGTGAAGAACTCACCGAAATGCGTGACCGTATTAATACGCTGCGCCGCGATTTTGTGGAAGCCCTGAAACCCTACGGCCTGGATCAGAAATATGCTTGTGTTGCTGAACAGCGCGGCATGTTCTCCTACACCGGGCTAACGCCTGACCAGGTAGATCGCTTACGCGATGAGTTTGGCATTTACATGGTCCGCTCTGGACGCGCCAACGTTGCGGGCTTCTCTCATGAAAATCTCCCTTACCTTGCCAAAGCAATTGCAGCGGTTAACGACTAACCGCGTTGCCTAATGCTTTACTCGGCGCCCAGGCTTTGCCTGGGCGTTTTTGTATCTTGGGAATGGTTGTATTGTTGTGTACAATTGCGCGCTTGCCGCCAGAGCCAAGGCCGCCCGTGCGGCGTCCTGTTCAGCGCCAACCTGACCGATCAGTCAACCCCACCTGTGGGTCTATCTGCCTAACGGTTTGCACTGTTAAACTCTTTTATTAACGAGGCTTTCCATGGCGGCAGCCAGCACACACTACCCTTGGTATAAAAAAGAAGACACCGATGCCTTCTTTGCTCTCTTCCAAAATAATATCGCCAACTTTATCGTTATCGCGATTACCATGCTGGGCATGGGCTTCCCAACCTCGATCGTCTATGGTCAGGTGCTGCCAGGAGCGGCCGTTGCCGTTATGGTCGGCAACTTCTATTACGCCTGGAGCGCTGCACGCTTAGCCAGGAAAGAGAACCGTACCGACGTTACCGCCCTTTCATACGGCATTTCTACTCCGGTTATGTTTGTATTTTTATTTGGCGTACTGTTACCCGCCAAGCAACTGACCGGTGATACCGAGCTGGCCTGGAAGGTTGCGGTGGCTGCCTGCTTTATTAGTGGCGCTATTGAAGCGGCAATTAGCCTGATTGGCCGATGGGTGCAGTATCATCTGCCACGGGCTGCCATGCTGGGGGCTGTCGCGGGGGTAGCACTTACGTTTATTGCCGGTGAGATGCTGTTTAAAACACTGGAAGTACCGGTTATTGGCCTTCTCGTGCTGGCTATTATTATCGTTGGCTTGGTAGCCCGGGTCAGCATGCCCTTTAAACTGCCTACCTCGCTGTTCGCGATTATCGTCGGCACGGCGATGGCTTACTTGATTGGTGATGCTGGCAGTGAGCGCTTCAGCGATGCATTTACGCACCTGGGCTTTTACCCGCTGCTTCCCAATTTGGCCTGGTTTGAAGGTTTAGGTTTACTATTTACCGGTATGCTCGCTGTGCTAACCGTTGTTCTTCCTATTACGCTTTATAACGCCATTGAGACCATGAACAATGTTGAAGCGATGGAGGCAGCTGGCGACAAATACGACGTCCGCGAATGTCAGGCGGTTGACGGCGTAGGTACCATGATCGGCGCACTGTTTGGCGGCGTTTTTCCTACTACCGTGTATATCGCCACGGTAGGCGCAAAGTGGATGGGCGCCGGGCGCGGTTACAGCTTATTGAACGGTGCTGTTTATGCGCTGGCCACCATGACAGGATTAATTGCCGCCCTGGCAGCCATTATTCCCGTCTCCGTGGTAGCGCCCATATTAGTCTTTGTGGGCATGTCGATGATTGCCACGGCATTCCAGGCCAACGATACGCGCTATTATCCCGCCGTCGCACTCGCCATGCTGCCCTACTTTGCTAACTATATAATGACGCGCTTTAGCCGTGGCGCAGGCGAAGTGGTGAGCGATATTTCCAGTGCCATTGTGGTAATGGGCCAAGGCGCCATGTTTATGGCTATTTTGTTGGGCGCCATGACGGTGTCGGTGATTGATCATCAGTTTCGGCGCGCTGCCGTATTTGCCTTGATTGCAGCAGGCTTTTCATTTGTCGGTTTAATGCACGCACCTCAACTAGCATTGAACGCCGCGCCACAATTTGTGCTCGGCTACTTGGCAATGGCGCTGCTATTTGCCTATTTCTCATTCCAGCAAGCGCCACACAAGCGTTAATTGGCTATGTGTTAATTACTCCATTTATTAATTACTTTAGGCGTTGTATCCCGCCTGCCGTTGCGGGCGGGACAATATACGTACCAATACGACCCACGCAGTTAAACCCGATAACAAATTTCCTATCGCTGCCCCTGCCGCCAAGCCCCACCAGCCAAAGAGCAAAGAGCCTACCCATAAGCAAGGCAAGTAGCAGACAAAGAGGCGCGCACTGGAAAGCAGCATGGCGCGCAGCGGCCAGCCCAACGCATTTCCCGCCGATACCACCAACATACATACTCCTAGCGCAGCATAACTTGGCAGCAAGAAGCGAATCAGTAGTGTCAGCTCGCTTTGCACGTTAGGCGTTCCCGCCAGAACCATCGCGAGCCAAGGCGCACCCAAGGCAAGTATCACGCCAAGACCTAGCTGCCATATAACAGCCACTTTAAGCGCCAAGCGTATTAACTGCTGAATTTGCCCCCAATCCCCGGCCCCATAACAGCGTCCCAACCAAGGCGGAAGCGACATGGTCATCGCCAGTATGACCATCAGCGAAAGCGTTTCCAGGCGGCTTGCCAGCCCCCACGCTGCTACTTGGGTATCGCCAAGCCCAGCGACAACGGCAATGGTTAACATGCTGGCAAGAGGTGGCATCAATTGGCTCACCATCGCGGGAGCGGCAATGCCTACATAAGGGCGCCAGGAGTGTTTGGCCTCATCCAAGAGTCCAACGTTAGACACCCATTGCTTACGTATCAGCGCCTGGCACGTAATCACTAACCCCAAAGCGAATGCGATACACGTTGCCCAGGCAGCCCCTGGCAACCCCAAGCCCTCCCAGGAGCCAACACCAAAGATCAACAGTGGATCGAGCACCAGGTTGGCTACACTACTAAGCACCATCATTTTACCCGGTAGCTTGGTATTGCCGTGGGCACGAAATACGCTATAGATAAAATAAAGCACCGCACCCAGCCATGCTGAAAAAAGTTGCGGCCCCCAATAAATACGGATGTAAGAAAGTGCCGTGTTATCTGCGCCTAACAGACGAAAAACAGGCTCATGGAAAAGCCATAAGCCTATACCCAGCACACCAATCACGGCTCCCCCAGCAAGCAGTACCAGGCTGGTTAAGCGCTTTGCTCTCGCATGCTCATCAGCTCCCAAGGCCCGAGAAATAAGCGCTGCAATGGCAATGCCCATACCCACTTGGATCCCAATAATTAAGAAAGAGAGTGGGAAGGTGAACGATTGCGCTGCCAAAGGTGCAGTGCCAAGGCGAGCGACAAAAGCACTATCAACAAGTTGAAAACCCAATAACGCCAGTACCCCGATGGCCATCGGCCAGGTTTGGCGCCATAGAGTTATTGCCAACTTGCGCTGACCCAATATAGTGCTCAAACCGGTAACTCCTTAATTTGCAATGTTTATAACCAAAAGCGCCACCGCCCCTTGGGGCGGTGGCGCTTTTTAACACGGATAACTTACTGACGGATACCCTCAAACGTCACATAAAGCTCTAGCTCGTGCATGGGCTCGGGGAAGTCGCTCATATCGATGCCAAAATCGCCCAAGGTAAGCATTGTGCTGCCTTCAAAACCGGCACGGTAATTACCCCATGGATCTTCACCCTGACCGATTAACGTCACGGGCATTTCAATTTCTTGCGTCTCGCCGTGTAACGTTAAATCACCCGTCACAACACCTTCGTTGTCGCCTGTTGATTCAAAGCCGGTCGAGACAAATGAAGCGGTTGGATATTCGCTTGCATTCAGGAAATCACTGCTCAGAATGTGACGGTCACGCTCAGCGTGGTTAGAGTTCAAGCTATTCACCTGAACCTCGAACTCAACAGCAGAAGCGTCTACATCATCTTCATCGTAAGAGAGCTGGCCATCAAATTCTTCAAAACTACCCAGAATATAAGACATGCCAAGATGGTTAATTTTAAACTGTACGAAAGCGTGCTGGCCTTCGGTGTCAACGTTATAATCAGCTGCCTGAGCCTGGCTTAATGGCACTAATGCAGCCGCGGCAATAGCAGATGCAACGACACTTTTCTTCAACATCATGGTTATCTCCTCTCTTTCCTTAATAGACACAGAGAATTTTTATTTACTCCATGCTCGAAAACGCGATTCCAGTCAGTATTTACGAGCTCGCTCACCAAGCTCGAAGGACTTTTTTAATTCGTACTTTTTAATTAGCACTTATGTATTAGCATTTATCGCTTATAAATGCTCAGATCGGTGCGCCGGATTAACCATACGCACCAGTGTAGCGTGTCGATCAACCCAGTGATGTTTAAATGCGGCTAACGCATGTCCTGCAGCCAAAACTACCAATGTTAATGCGCTGTACCAATGAATATCACCGGCGATGCTGGCTTGATTAGGAAGGCCATGCAGTAATGCAGGCACATCAAACCAACCGAAAACGCTAATACCCCGGCCATTAGCCGTAGAAATCATATAACCGCTAAGCATGACAAGAAGCAAAACGATGTAGAGCGCGATATGGCCCAGATGGGCTGCCAGGACTTCGAAGCGGCTGCCTTCACCTGCCGGCGTCGGCTGCAGCAAGCGCCACGCTATGCGTGCAACCGTGGCTATCAACAGTAACATGCCAATCGAGCGATGCACCCATGGCCCCTGATTGTACCAGCTATCGTAGTAGCCAAGCCCCGTCATCCACCAGCCCAATATAAACAGGCCAGTAATTGCTATGGCGCTAAGCCAATGAAACAGAATACTCACGAGACCCCAAGTGCGCTGCGTGTTCCGCCACATTATTTTCTTCCTCGTTACTACCAAACAAACGCTATGCTGACTCGATTTCCTGTCAAACATGCCCAAGTGTTGGCATTTCGCTCATGGCTATCGCAGGCCTGCTCTTATCGAAGTCAAGACAGTGCGAGAGCGCCCGTTAATCACAGCAGAGCCCCCACCAAAGCACTCAGCTGAACACTATCATCAAATATCAAAACGACCTTCGGTTTCTCAAGCCGCCGAAAGAGCGACTCTTGCGCGGCTACCGCTATGAATATCAGGAGCATACCGGCTGGCGCTTTAAAAGACTGCTGAAAAAAGCAGAATACAGCATTCGTAAAAACCATTGATTAACATGCTAACAGCTTTCATGGACCGCACAATCAGCAACCAGTAAGCGGTACCTACTGATAGGTGTGGAGAATTTAAAAAACAGATGCAAGGAGCATTGAAAAAAACAAGAAAAAAGCACTTCCTGTAACACCATTGAAATTAATTCAATTTTTTAGAATGGTTCGTGTATTTTTAATCAATTTTATTATCTAGTTTGCAGGCTTACAATATCGTCATGTTCTCAAGTGACTTGGCAAAAAGCACACCATGCATGGGAGAACAACTACACACTAATGAGGTTTATATCATGAAAAAAGTTACCACTGTCGCCGCTATTGCAATCGCCTTGTCTGCCACTACCTTTTCAGCAGCTGCACTGGCTGAGCGTGGTTCAGAGAAACTGAACACCGTGATGATTCCGACATCGACTGCCCATTACAGCCAGAAAGACCTCACCATGTCCCCATCGGACTTACCTGCGATCAATGGCGGCCAGGCTCAAAACGAGGTACTTGATGTCTCTTTCGACGAAAGCCAGCAAACAGTAGCAGACCGCACAATTAAAGGTAATGACCTGCACAGTCTTAACTCGTAAGGCAGGCAATACTGGCAGCTTCTAGAAAACAGATCTGTCGCAAAAAACCCCACGCACGTGGGGTTTTTTATGCTAATAAAGCAAGCCTAACGACAAAACAGAGCTTATATTGTCAGCCTTGTTCCGCTGCTAGCACATCGAGGCCACGCGCTAAATCACGCTGAATGTCCTGCTGGCTTTCCAGTCCCACCGCCACACGAATCAACCCAGGAACAATGCCCGCTGCCTCTTTTTGCGCATCGGATAAGCGTCCATGCGTGGTCGTCGCGGGATGAGTGATCGTCGTTTTTACATCCCCCAGGTTACCGGTGATGGATAATAGACGAGTCGCATCAATCACCTGCCAAGCGCCCTCCTGCCCATTAACAACCTCAAACCCAAGCACAGCGCCAAAGCCCTTCTGTTGCTGCTTGGCAAGCGTATGCTGCGGATGTGCTTCCAAACCGCTGTAATGCACGTGACTTACTGCGGGATGTTGTTCCAGCCAGCGCGCCAGCGTGAGCGCATTTTCACAATGAGCTTTCATTCGTAGCGAGAGTGTTTCTAGCCCTTTGGTAAATATCCAGGCATTAAAGGGACTGAGACAAGGGCCACAGGTACGAACCACACCGAAGACTTCTTCCAGTACATCATGCTTACCCACGACAGCACCACCGATGGCCCGCCCTTGACCGTCCAGGTACTTGGTCGCAGAGTGGATGACGAGGTCGGCACCCAACGCAAGAGGCTGCTGCAGCGCAGGTGTCAAAAAGCAGTTATCAATGGCCAAAAGGGCATTATTACGTTTTGCTATGGCAGCAAGCGCCGAGATATCGGCAATCTCGGAAAGCGGGTTTGAGGGCGTTTCTGCGAACAGGAGCCGCGTTTTAGGCGTAATAGCCGCTTCCCACGCTTCTACATTAGAGAGTTCAACATAGCGGGTGGTGATGCCAAACTTGCCCAGGTACTTATCGAACAGGCTGACGGTCGAGCCAAAGAGCGAACGCGATGCCACGATTTCATCGCCGGCAGACAATAACGCAAGCGCCGTCGATAAGATGGCCGACATACCCGAGCTTGTTGCCACGCAGCGTTCCCCACCTTCAAGTGCTGCCAAGCGGCGCTCGAAAGTATGTACAGTGGGGTTCGTAAAACGCGAATAAACGTTGCCAGGCTCTTGCCCACCAAACTTACGCGCTGCTTCCGCAGCGCTTTCATAGACAAAGCTAGAGGTCGGAAAAATAGGCTCCGCATGCTCTTGCTCGAAGGTGCGATGATGGCCTGCACGGATCGCCAGCGTCTCTAACGACCACTCATCCTGTTGGCTGTCATTGTGCATGGACGTACCCCTTATTTTCAGTAAGCATCAGTGACCTGTCGTTAGTCGTCGAGGTCATCATCCTGATTGTGCATATCGACCAGCGCATGATCACCCGCACTTTGATCTTTCGCGGCATCGTTCCGGCTGGCTTCAAGCACGGCCAGATACGCTTCATCGATATCCCCCGTAACATACTTGCCATCAAAGACCGAGCAGTCGAAGGCTTCCATTTCCGGGTTTACTTCGCGGCAGGCATCTTTCAGGTCTTCCAGATCCTGGTAGAAAATTCGGTCAGCGCCAATCAGCTCGCCTACTTCATCTTCAGTGCGGCCATGGGCAATTAACTCCACCGCCGCAGGCATGTCGATACCGTACACATTAGGGTAGCGCACAGGCGGCGCAGCGGAGGCAAAGTAAACCTTACGCGCACCCGCATCTCGGGCCATCTGAATAATCTGCTTACAGGTCGTGCCACGTACAATCGAGTCATCCACTAACAGCACGTTCTTGCCTTTGAACTCAATGTCGATGGCGTTGAGTTTTTGGCGTACCGATTTCTTACGCTGCGTTTGGCCAGGCATGATAAACGTACGGCCAATATAGCGGTTCTTCATAAAGCCTTCGCGATACGTCACCCCAAGGTGCTGGGCCATTTCCAGCGCGGAGGTACGTGACGTATCCGGAATGGGAATCACAACATCAATATCGTGATCAGGCCATTCGTTCAGGATTCGGTCGCCCAGCTTGCGCCCCATTTGCATGCGCGTGCCATAGACGTAGGCACCGTCCAGAATGGAATCAGGGCGTGCCAGATATACATGCTCGAAAATACACGAGCGCAGTTCCGGGCGGTCAGCACATACTTGCGTATGACACTGGCCCTGCATATCCACAAATATCGCTTCGCCAGGTGACAGGTCACGCTCAAGCTCAAAGCCGCCCACGTCTAGCGCGACCGACTCAGAAGCAATCATGACATCCTGCCCTTCGTCCGTTTGGCGAGTACCAAACACCACTGGACGAATGCCGTGAGGATCACGAAATGCCACCATACCAAAACCGTTAATGATCGCGACCGCCGCGTAGCCGCCTTTGCAGCGCCGGTGCACTCTACGTACCGCATCAAAAATATCTTCCGCTTCCAGATGCAGGCCTTGCTTACCCAGCTCATGGGCAAACACGTTAAGCAACACTTCAGAGTCGGAGCTGGTATTGATATGCCGTAAATCGGTTGAGAAAAGCTCCTGCTTCAACTGTTCAGAGTTGGTCAGGTTACCGTTATGGGCCAACGCAATACCGTAAGGCGAGTTGACATAAAATGGCTGAGATTCCGCTTCGCTGGATGAACCAGCGGTAGGATAACGTACGTGACCAATGCCCAGGTTGCCCTTAAGGCGAGCCATATGGCGGGTGTGGAAGACGTCGCGCACTAGCCCATTGCTCTTGCGCAGTAAGAAGCGTCCCTCGCTCCAGGTCATCATACCGGCAGCGTCCTGGCCGCGATGCTGAAGTACGGTCAGGGCATCGTAGATTCCCTGATTTACCGCCTGCTTGGCCAGAAGGCCCACTATACCGCACATTCAAGTTACCTCGCTTTAGTGCCATGGCTTGCCAAAACAAGCCCGTACGTTCTTAAAACTCATTTTAATACGTTTGCGTTTAACCGGTACCCGTCAAGCGGTTAGGCAAGCGCAAAACACGCTGTTAGGCGTTATTGACTATCCATGGGCTGCGGCGCAAAACTGCCATGCGGGCGAATCTCAGGCAGTGATATATCGCGTAAAGAGGCGGGCGCTTCTGGCAGCTCACGCTCCCACTGATCCAACTGACTAACCGCCCAATCGCGCAACTCGATAAAGGTGGGCCGTAACGAGGCTTGCTGCCATGCCTGAAGCTCGGCAAGCGGCGTGAGCGTAATAACAACCGTGGCCACCAGCAAGATGATCGTGCCACGCGCGATACCAAACACAGCTCCCGCAAAGCGGTTCAAAAGCCCCATGCCTACCCATACAATGGCCGCATGCACCAAGCGAATAACAATGCCGCAAAGCAAGATCACCGCAAAAATAACCAGTGCAAAGGCCAATACAAGTCGAGCGTCAAAACTTTCGATAAACCCGCTCATTAACTCGGCAACCGGCTCTGCCAATACGCGGGCGACCATTAACGCAACCACCCATGCCCCAAGCCCCAACGCTTCTCTAACAAAACCACGGACAAAGCCGGCCAGCATCGAAAGCGCCAGCACGGCAAGAAATACAGCATCAATCCACGTTAGCGCCATCGTTTAATCTCTTACTCGCACTAACAGACCTTGCACGTTTGCGCGCTGCTTAATTAAGGCCATCGCCGCTTCGCCATCCTCTGATGATGCGTAAGGCCCCACGAGCACTGTGGTCAAGTTATTGTCGCGCTGGCGTTGGAAAACACTAAATCCTTCGCCTGTAAGCTGGCTACCTAGTCGCTGAGCATTCGCGGCATCGCCAAAACTACCCACCTGAACCGCCCACCCACCTTGCTGTGTAGACGCTGGTCCAGCACCCGATGAACCCGCCCCTGATGAACCTGAACTAGAAGAGCCTGTACTTGAAGAATTAGCACTTGAAGAACCTGCAGCGCTTTGGCTGCTGGATGTCGACGTGCTATTCGAGGCTACCAGGTCGGCAATGGGGTCATTTTGGGGAGCGTCAGTGTTTGAAGATGACGTAGGCGCTTGTGCGACGGTTTCCGTTTCACTGGGCGCATCAATTTGAGAAGTATCAGGTAATCTCGGAGATGCATCTATCGGTGCATTAACCCCATCATTGCTTGCCACATTTGAAGATGGCTGAGGGTTAATGGTAGAGGGCATTTGGGGAGCGTCTACATCATGGCGCGCCGTTTCTATGGGCTGTTCAATAATGAACGTTGGTTGCTGTCGCTCCTCACGCGGCGCCGGGTCACTCATCAGCCAAGGGACAACGATTGCGAGTAGCGCAAGCAGAATCACAACACCGCTAATGCGCTCTGTTTTACCATATTTCATATCATCTCCCTCTAGCGGGACTACGCCTTAAGAACGGCTGGCTTGTGGCAGTGATCGAGCTAACAGAGCGGCGACGGTAAAAAAGGAACCCGTTACCAAAATGCGATCCTTGTCAGTGAGCATCTCAGCCATGGCATCAACACCGGCTTCAGGCGAGTCTGCACAAAGCCGCACACAGCCACCATGGGCTTTAATACGCTCAGCGAGTTCATTGGCCGTGTGGCCGCGCTCGCCATCAAGCGTTACACAGACCCAGTCAGTAATACGCGGTGCTAACGCCGCAATAACACCATCAACGTCTTTATCATTAAGCATACCTATCACTGCCCACTGCCGTCCTGTATCAGGCAGTACTGGCAAATGGCGAGCAACATAGGTAGCCGCATGAGGATTATGCCCCACATCCAGGCACCACTGCCCTATCCACTGCATCCGGCCTGGCAGATTAACACTGGCTAATGCATTTTGCGTGGCTTTTAGCGTTAGCGTCAGCCCCGTAAGCGCCAGCGCTTGTAGCGCAGTTGCGGCATTATCGACAGGCAGACCAGGATCAGGCAGCGCATCCAGAGAAAGCGTCTCCCCCGTTGCCGTCAACCCACTCCAGCACCAGGGTAAATGGCTGTTTTCCTCGGCACTGTGGTTAAACGCTAATCCTAACCGGTAAACCGGCGCCGCCAAGGCAATAGCCGCATCGGCCACGCTACCGGGAAGCGACTCACTGCCCAATACCGCTGGCCGCAACGGGCGAAATATACCCGCTTTCTCAAGCCCGATTTGCGAAATATCGGTTCCCAAAAAGCTCGCATGGTCTTGGGCTATCGTAGTGACAACCGCAACATCCGCATTAATGATATTGACGGCATCCAAACGACCGCCCAAGCCCACCTCAAGTACCGCAAGATCCAGTTCAGCTTGTGCCAAACACCAGAGTGCGCACAATGTACCTGCTTCAAAATAGGTCAGGCTAATTTCCGGCGCTTCCAGGCGAGCCTGTTCGACACGTTCAAACCCCTCGACCAGGCACGCGTCGCCAGCTTCCTGGCCGTTGATACGCACCCGCTCGTTGTAACGCAATAGATGAGGCGAGGAGTACGTACCCACATGCCAACCATGTGCGCGAGCCACCGCGTCAACCATGGCAACCGTCGAGCCTTTACCATTGGTGCCCGCCACAATGACAACGCGATTGGCAATGGGGCGTTTAAATAGCCCCATACGCTCAGCAACACGTGACACACGCTCCAGGCCTAAATCAATCCCGACAGGGTGCAGGGTTTCCAGATGCTGAAGCCACTCTGCTAACGACTTAGGCATTGCGGTGTGGTTCATGGCTCTTGTCAATAGAATCCGGACCTGTCTCGTCAACCGTTACGTCAGTATCGGCGATGTGTGCTTCATCAACCACCGGCTCAGCGACGGCTTCATCATCCGTCAACTCACTGGCTAACGAAAGCGCCTCCTGATGAGTCAACTTGCGTAGTACGCCGCCCACACGGGTACGCATTTCCTGGCGATGTACAATCATATCGACCGTACCATGCTCCAACAGGAACTCACTGCGCTGGAAACCTTCTGGCAGCGTTTCGCGGACGGTCTGCTCAATAACACGCGGACCAGCAAAACCAATCAATGCATTGGGCTCAGCAATATTCAAGTCGCCCAGCATGGCGAGCGAAGCGGATACGCCCCCAAACACCGGATCGGTAAGCACCGAGATATAGGGCACACCGGCCTGCTTGAGTCGCTCAAGTGCCGCCGATGTTTTGGCCATTTGCATCAGTGAGAAAAGCGCCTCCTGCATACGCGCACCACCGGAAGCCGCAAAGCAAACCAGCGGAATACCTTCGTCAAGCGCGATAGTCGCCGCTCGGGCAAACTTCTCACCCACTACGGCCCCCATCGACCCGCCCATAAAGGTGAACTCGAAAGCAACCGCAATGACCGGCAAACCGTCCAACGTACCACGCATAGCAATCAGCGCATCTTTCTCGCCGGTATCTTTTTGCGCAGCCGCCAAGCGGTCCTTGTACTTTTTAGAGTCGCGGAATTTCAGGCGATCAACAGGTTCAAGCTCTGCCGCGACTTCTTCACGACCTTCTTTATCCAGGAACCAGTCCAAGCGTTTCCGCGCAGTCAGCCGTAAGTGATGGTCACATTTCGGACAAACACTATGGTGTTTCTCTAACTCAGGAAGATAGAGAACGGCTTCACACTTGGGACATTTACGCCAGAGGCCGTCGGGCACACTGGCACGACGGTCTTTACGCTGGATACGCCCCATGGAGGGCACTATCTTGTCTAACCAGCTCATATCAAAAAGGCTTCCGTTTTACGTCATGCCTGGCAGCGCCAAGCTTGATGAGTGTCGTCAATCAACTTCAAGTATAGACGATGAGGGGCAGCGTTAGGCGTCCATTGCGGTGCGCATCTCTGCTAGCACGCTTCTAAGCTGACCAGCGATAATTTCGGGCGTTTCTACATTTTCGGCAATACGGTTTACTAACGCACTACCGACAATCACTCCATCCGCTACGTTAGCCACTTCAGCAGCCGTTACGCCATCGCGGATACCGAAACCAACACATAGCGGCAGGTCGGTCATTTCACGTAGCGGTGCCAGGCGTTCAGCGACGTCACTTGCATTTAAGGTTGCCGCACCAGTAACGCCTTTTAGCGAAACGTAGTAAAGGTACCCCTCACCCTGGGCGCATATTGTAGCGGCTCGCGTAGGTGAAGTGGTAGGCGCCACAAGGAAAATTGCTGCTAAATTATGCGCTTTTAACAGCGGACCCAATTCATCGGCCTCTTCAGGCGGCATATCGACCACTAGTACACCATCAACGCCCACTTTTTCAGCCTGCTCAGCGAAGGCCTCGTAGCCAATACGCTCAATAGGATTTAGATACCCCATTAACACGACCGGGGTTGTGGCATCGGCCTGACGGAATTCAGCCACCATATCCAGCACGTCGACCAAGCGGGTGCCCTGCTTTAAGGCGCGTTCACAGGCTTTTTGAATAACCGGGCCGTCCGCCATTGGATCAGAAAACGGCACACCAAGTTCAATGACATCCGCACCCGCTTCTACCAGCGCATGCATAAAGCCAACGGTGTACTGTGGCGCCGGGTCGCCCGCCGTAATATAAGGTATCAGAGCCTTGCGGCCCTGCTGCTTGAGTTCAGAAAAGCGCTGATCGATACGGTTCATGCTTGTCCTTAAAAGCGGGCCTTAAAATTCGATACCGTCAATGTTGGCTACGGTCATAATATCTTTATCACCACGGCCTGAAAGATTAACGACGATATGCTGGTCAGGGCGCATGGTAGGTGCCAGCACCTTGGCGTGCGCCAGCGCGTGGGCTGACTCCAAGGCAGGCATTATACCCTCCATCTGCGTCAGTTCTCGAAACGCTTCCAGCACGGCGCTGTCATTAGCGGTGACGTAGCTAACACGACCAACGTCTTTCCAAAGCGCGTGCTCAGGGCCAACGCCCGGATAATCAAGCCCGGCTGAAATGGAGTGTGTATCGGCGACCTGCCCCGCTTCATCAGACATCAAGTAAGTACGGTTTCCATGAAGCACACCGCGCGGGGCATTCGATGAAAGCGGAGCGGCATGGCGGCCCGTCTCAATACCATCACCTCCGGCCTCAACCCCATACATCGCGACGGCATCGTCTTCAACAAACGGATAAAATAGCCCAATCGCGTTGGACCCACCACCGACACACGCGATCAGCGCATCCGGCAAGCGGCCGATTTGTTCCAGCGACTGGCGGCGTGCTTCACGCCCCACTACCGCATTAAAGTCGCGCACAAGCTCAGGGTATGGATGTGGCCCTGCTACCGTGCCGATAATGTAAAACGTGTTATCAACGTTCGTTACCCAATCGCGCAGCGCTTCGTTCATGGCATCTTTAAGGGTGCGCGTGCCCGACTCTACCGGAATCACTCGTGCGCCCAATAAACGCATACGATAGACATTCAACTTTTGGCGCTGCACGTCTTCAGCGCCCATATATACATCGCACTCAAGACCCAGGCGCGCGGCAACCGTTGCCGTCGCCACGCCGTGCTGCCCGGCACCGGTTTCAGCGATGACCCGTGGTTTGCCGGTTTTTTTGGCAAGCAGTGCCTGGCCGATGGTGTTGTTTACCTTATGCGCGCCGGTATGATTTAAATCTTCGCGCTTTAACCATATTTGCGCACCACCGAGCGTCTCGGACCATCGCTTGGCATGATAAAGCGGCGACGGGCGCCCTACGTAGTGGGCAAGGTCATTATCAAACTCGGCCTGGAAAGCAGGGTCATCACGCAGGCTTACGTAAATTTTCTCAAGATCTTCCAGGGCGTAGCTCAATGTTTCGGATACAAACCGGCCGCCATAAGGGCCAAAATGACCGCGGGCATCCGGCATTCGGGTCAGGTCGCTGAATCTGGTCTTGGAAGCCGTGTCAGAAACGGTTCCAGGAACGGTATTAGCGCCACCAGTTGCTGAGACAGTCACAGGGATACCTCACAAGATTGCCAGAACAGGCAACAATTGAATAAGCGGACATAGAGCGCAGCGTCATAAAAAAACAGACTGCGCGGCGTATTTAACGAGCGTCGGCTAACGCGACTTGCTGAATAAACAGTGTCATTTTTTCAACGTCTTTACGGCCATGCGCTGCTTCAATCCCACCCGACACATCAACGGCATAAGGCGCCACTTGTTGAACGGCAGAGGCGATATTATCAACCGTTAACCCGCCTGCGAGGATAACAGGTTTTGCCAGTTTTGCGGGGATTCTCGACCAATCAAAGACCTCTCCTGTGCCACCTGGTGTGCCCGGCCGATAGGCGTCCAACAGCAGCGCCTGTGCCTGATGATAGTCAGCAGCTGCCTGAGATAAATCGATATCGTCACGCATTCGCAGCGCTTTAATCCAGGGACGTCCAAACTGTGCGCAAAACGCAGGAGACTCATCACCGTGGAACTGAATCATGTCCAGGTACGGTAAGCACTGCTGAATCACGTCAACGGATTGATCAACAAACAACCCTACCCGGGTAACAAAAGCAGGTACTTCACCCGAAAGCGTTTCAAGTTGCTCAAGCGTAATGCTGCGCGCGCTTTTCGGCCACATGACAAAACCCAGCGCATCTGCCCCCAGCATTACGGCTCTTTTAATATCATCACTGCGGGTAAGCCCACAGAACTTGACCCGTGTACGCATGGGGCTAAGCGTCTTCATCTAGCGCCTCCTGAGCGGGGTCAGACGTTGTTTTAGCAAATGTCAGTTTACGCCGCGCCGCTATTCTGGGGGTGTCTGGCAGTTCTCGTTCGCCTGTCCACTCCCCGGTAAAAGCGAGCAGGTTAGGTCCTACCGGCTCCATGGGCAAATCAAACCGCTCGTCGTAAATTGAATCAACAAAATGCAGCCCACACGCGGGAGCGGTTACATCACCTTTCTTACGATTCCTTAGCGCCAGCAATCGTTCAATATAACCTTCGTCCTGCGTCCCACGACCTACGCTAACCAGGGCGCCAGCGATATTGCGAATCATGTGATGTAAAAACGCATTGCCCTGAATATCAATGACCACCAGCGGGCCAAACCGCTTCACCTCGACAAAATGCATTTGCCGCCATGGCGTTTTGGATTGGCAGCCTGCAGCACGAAAACTTGAAAAGTCATGTTCGCCAATCAGAGCCTGCGCAGCGCGATGCATGGCATCTGCATCCAGAGGATCGCGGCACCACGTTACGTTCGTGCGTTCAAGCACAGGGCGACTGATTTGATTGAGCAGTAAATAACGGTAACGCCTGCCAAGCGCGCCCAACCGGGAATGAAAATCATCCGAGACAGGCTTTACCCAGCGCACGGCTACATCGCGCGGCAAGTTGGTGTTGGCACCAAAAATCCAGGCTTTCTCAGTCCGCTCGGTAGGTGGGTCAAAATGCGCTATTTGACGCGTGGCGTGAACGCCTGAGTCCGTACGTCCGCTGGCATGTATCTGAACGGGGGCACCGGCCACTTTTGCCAAAGCATCCTCTACGGCGCCTTGAACAGAAGCAGCATGCTTTAAACGCTGAAAGCCGCAAAAACGCGTGCCATCATATTCAATGCCTATTGCCAAACGGCCTTTCAGCGGCCGGGTTTCATCAAAGTGGTAAAACTGGGTCATCAAGCCACGTCACAAAGTTTGAAAGGTTAGCCATTATCCCGACCCAGCGGCTTGAATGCTACCTCTTCAATTTCCCACTCTGTGCCTATCGGGCGAGCCGTGCTTACTTTTTTCAGCGTTTCAGACGGTGTCAGCTCGGGCGCTTCAACCCGCTTAAAGTCCATGCCCTTTAATAACAGCGCATCTTCTTGCGGATACCGTCGGCTGCCATGGCCTGCCAAACCTGCTGCCTGACTTTTAGCGTAGCTAGCGCCAAAAGCATCACCTCTCTCGGGTATTACCGTGTCACTTGCGGAACTGCTGAAATGGTCTGATGCGGCACTGCTTGTACGAGCCCCGGAAGATAACGGTATATTATGTGTAGACGCTTGCAGGTCACTACTAACGGGTGGCGATGGTTTGAACACCTGAGGCTCGGCAAGCGACGCGCTCCTCAAATGCGCTTGAGCAACCGGCTCTTCAGCCTCGCGCCGCTTTCTGCGCCATATTAATCCCGTCAACAGCAGTACCAGCCCAAGGGCAATGAGTGGCCATCGATAACGCTCAATACTACGCAAAACACCACTTGATGGCGCATCGTGTACGTCAGCGATTGGCTGTGCCGCAGCATTCGCCTCAACCATTAATGGCATCGGAGGAGACGCTTCTACCAACACGCTATTCTCGATGAATTGACTGAGATTATGACGCAGTTCGCTGAGTTCAAGACGAAGCTGCTCACGCTCTTCATTAGCCGCCAGTAAGCTTGCCTGGCTTTGCTCCAGCTGCTTTGAAAACCTGGCCATGGTACGAGTCAGCTCGGCTTCTATCTGGGCAGTAGCCAGCTCAGGCGCAGGTGGCGCCTCAACCTCAACGTCCACTGGAATACTCTGAGGCACTGCTGTATTGGCGCGCTGCTCGCCTGCCACCATCACCTGGACAGCGTGAGCCGCCTCATCGACTGAACGTAGCTGCACTTGCCCTTCTGCGGGCAAGCGCAGTGCCTGGCCCGTCCGCAAACTATTAATATTGCCCTCAGGAAAGAACTCAGGATTCGCCGCTACCAGTGCCAGCATCATCTGCTGAATGCTCGCGCGCTCAGGTTTACTACGCGAGGCAATACGCCACAACGTATCACCCTCTTGCACCCTTACCTCGGTACGTGGAAGATGCTCCGCTGTTTCCGAGCCTGAGCTTGAGCTTGACACGACGCCATCAGCTTCCGCCTGGTTCAATGGGTAATTAGCGTAGTCAGCTGGGTCAAAAAGCAACGTGACCGCGTGCTGTTGCTGCCCCTCCGGCGAATCAATGACCAGTAGCAAATCCAACCAGGGCGTTGTTACCGCCTGTGATGAGCGCAGAATAATGCGCCGGCTGCCCGCTTGCTCTTGAATCTCGGCATGCACCTGACGAGCCAAAGGCATCCACTCAAGCCCAGAGGCGACAAATGATGGTTCATCAGCAACCTGTACGCTTAGCTCGTCTAGCGCGTAGGCGTTTGAGTCAAGCAACGGTAACGAGGCATTTAGCGGGGCTTCCAGCCAGGATTCCACCTCGGCAGGTCCGGCTTCAATTGCCTGCACAAAAGACGGCACCCCAACAATCAACAGCAGTGTGATCGTTTTCAAGAAAACGCGATAATTTGAATATTTTTTCGCCACGTTACCCAATCCGTTTTTTTATGGAAGCCGCGCTAGCAAGTGCGGTACATGCCAACACAGAACGCAAATTATAATTAACACAAATAAGCAGGTAACGCATGGAGGCGGGTTACTTAATTTAATTTAAAACACTTACAAAAAAACCGGCGCGCTAAAAGCGCCCCGGTTTTGGCTGACGTACTGCGTTGTTTTACTGTTCGCGCAAAATTTTGAGCATGCGCTTAAGCGGCTCGGCAGCGCCCCACAGCAGTTGGTCGCCAACGCTAAATGCCGAAAGGTATTCACCGCCCATGTTCAGCTTACGCAAACGCCCCACCGGAATATCCAATGTGCCAGTAGCGGCGGCAGGCGTTAAACCTGCAATGGTGGCCTCTTTCTCGTTGGGGATCAGCTTGACCCACTCATTATGCTGAGCGATCCGCTCTTCAATCTCATCCAGCGGCACATCATGTTTCAGCTTGATGGTGAACGCTTGGCTGTGAGAACGCATGGCACCAATACGCACGCAAAGACCATCAATCGGCACAGGATTATCACCAAGACCCAGAATTTTATTGGTCTCAACAAAGCCTTTCCACTCTTCACGGCTCTGGCCGCTCTCAAGCTTGGTATCAATCCACGGCAGTAGGCTACCGGCAAGCGGTGCGCCGAAGTTATCGGTCAGGAAGTCGCCACCGCGCATGGCCGCCGTTACCTTGCGGTCAATTTCCAAAATCGCGCTGGAGGGATCAGCCAGTTCGCTACTAACGCTGTCGCGCAGTTGACCCATTTGATTGAGCAGTTCGCGCATGTGCTTGGCGCCAGAACCGGAAGCCGCCTGATAGGTCATGGAGGTCATCCACTCAACCATATCGGCTTCAAACAGGCCGCCCAAGCCCATCAGCATGAGGCTAACGGTGCAGTTACCGCCGACAAAGGTCTTGGCACCTTTGGCAAGCTGCGCATCAATGACCTTACGGTTAACCGGGTCAAGCACGATGGTAGCTTCATCCTCCATGCGCAGCGTGCTGGCGGCATCAATCCAGTAACCCTGCCAGCCATTTTTACGCAGGTCACCATAAACTTGCTTGGTGTAGTCACCGCCTTGGCAGGTAATAACAACATCCAACGCTTTCAATTCTTCAAGAGCAAACGCGTCTTTTAACGCAGGTACGTCTACGCCGATGTCGGGACCAGGCTGGCCTACTTGGGAGGTGGTGAAAAAGACCGGCTCAATGCCGTTAAAATCACCATCTTCCTGCATGCGCTGCATCAGCACAGAACCCACCATGCCACGCCATCCTACGAAACCGACTTTCAACATGCGAAGTCCTCCAGCAAAGAATGAGACATATATTATACACAAAACTTATAAATAACGTCGGCCACTCTTTGAGTGGCCGAGGCATCACACTTTTCATATCAAATAGTTAGCACGCTTTATAGCGCATTTAACTTTTTGCAAAGGCCGCCAGTACCGCATCGCCCATTTCGACCGTCGAAACACGGCGAGTTCCTTCTGCGGCGATATCCGCCGTGCGCAGGCCGTTATCCAGAACGCTACCCACCGCGGTTTCAATGCGCTCGGCCATGGCCGTTTCATTGAGCGAGTAGCGCAGCATCATGGCAACCGACAGCATCATGGCGAGCGGGTTGGCAATGTTTTGCCCAGCGATATCCGGCGCGCTTCCGTGGCAAGGCTCATACATGCCTTGGCCGCTTTCGTTCAGCGAGGCCGAAGGCAGCATACCGATGGAGCCGGTAAGCATGGCGGCGGCGTCAGACAGAATATCGCCAAACATATTGCCGGTCACAACGACATCAAACTGTTTCGGGGCACGTACCAGCTGCATCGCGGCGTTATCCACGTACATATGCGAAAGCTCGACGTCCGGGTACTCTGGTGCCAAACGCTCCATCACTTCACGCCACAAAATGGTAACTTCCAGCACGTTAGCCTTATCTACCGAGCAGAGTTTTTTGCCACGCTTTTGGGCCATTTCAAACGCGACGCGGCCGATGCGCTCAATCTCACTTTCGGAATAAATGTAGGTATTGTAGCCCACACGCTCCCCGTTACGCTCCTCAATACCCCGCGGCTGGCCGAAGTAAATGCCGCCGGTCAATTCACGCACAATCATGATATCCAGGCCTGCCACCAATTCAGGTTTCAGGCTGGAGGCGCTGGCCAGCTGCGGGTAAAGCATGGCCGGGCGCAGGTTGCCAAACAGCCCCAGGTTCTTGCGCAGGCCCAACAAGCCTTTTTCAGGGCGCTTGGAAAGATCTTCAATCTTGTCCCATTTAGGGCCACCCACCGCAGCGAGCAGAATCGCACTGGCCGCCTTGGCTTTTTCAAGCGTTTCAGCAGGCAATGGGTCGCCATGCACGTCGTAAGCCGAACCGCCGACCAGTGCTTCTTCAACGTCAATATCCAAACCCGCTTCTTGGCACGCTTTTAGCAAACGCGCAGCTTGAGCAGCAATCTCTGGGCCAATACCGTCGCCGGGTAATAGAAGCACCTTATGGGTCATGTTAAATCCTTAATAGAGAGTCAGCACGGCTTACCGCCGCTTAGCGCAGTGCAATGGCGTTGCACTGCGTTTTTAACTTTTCTGAATGACGCTTATACGGCTGTATCAGGCTGGCTGACGGAACAACCAGGGCCGAGCATCTTTGTGTTTTTGCTCAAAGGCACGGATCGCATCTTCGTCCTGCAGCGTGATGCCGATATCGTCCAGTCCATTGAGCAGGCAGTGCTTGCGGAACGCGTCCACTTCAAACTCAAGAATTTCGCCGCTCGGCGTGATGACCCGCTGGTTCTCCAAGTCGATATCCAGCTGATAGCCTTCATTAGCATCAACGCCTGTAAACAAGCGATCCACTTCTTCTTCGCTTAACGTGATCAGCAAGATGCCGTTTTTAAACGCGTTATTGTAAAAAATATCTGCAAAGCTTGGCGCAATCACTACTTTAAAACCAAAATCTTCCAGTGCCCACGGCGCGTGTTCCCGCGAGCTTCCACAGCCAAAGTTGCGCCGAGCCAGCAACACCTCAGCCCCCTTAAAACGCGGCTGGTTGAGCACGAAATCAGGGTTCAGCGGGCGACTGGAACAATCCTGCCCCGGCTGCCCTTCATCCAAATAGCGCAGTTCATCAAACAGATTCACACCGAAGCCGGTCCGCTTGATCGATTTCAAGAACTGCTTGGGAATAATTAAATCGGTATCGACGTTAGCGCGATCAAGCGGGGCAACCACGCCTTCAAAACGAGTGAACTTTTTCATGGGTTAAGCCTCCTGGGCGTGGGTAGCATCGTTGGCGGATAAACTGCGTACATCAACAAAGTGGCCAGCAATCGCAGCCGCTGCCGCCATGGCAGGGCTCACCAGGTGCGTACGACCACCGTACCCTTGGCGTCCTTCGAAGTTGCGGTTGGAGGTCGATGCGCAGTGCTCGCCTGCGCCCAATTTATCAGCATTCATGGCCAGACACATGGAGCAGCCCGGCTCGCGCCACTCGAAACCAGCGTCGATGAAGATTTTATCCAGCCCTTCCTTTTCTGCCTGGCGTTTCACAAGGCCAGAACCCGGCACCACCATGGCAAGTTTAATGGAACCTGCCACTTTATTGCCTTGAGCCACTTTGGCAGCCTCACGCAAATCCTCGATACGTGAGTTAGTACACGAACCAATAAACACTTTATCGAGCTTGATATCGGTAATTTTTTGGTTAGCGTGCAAGCCCATATATTCAAGCGCGCGAGCATGGCTGCGCTGCACGGTTTCATCCTGCGAGGCTTGCGGGTCTGGCACGCGCCCGGAAATACCTGTCACCATCTCGGGGCTGGTTCCCCAACTGACCTGCGGCTCGATATCTTCGGCCTTCAGAGTCACCACTTTGTCGAACGCGGCATCGTCATCTGATACCAGTTGACGCCAGTCAGCCACCGCGGCTTCCCACTGCTCGGCGGTCGGCGCAAAGGGGCGCTTGGCCAGGTAATCAATCGTCGTGTCGTCCACAGCAATCAACCCGACCCGGGCACCCGCTTCAATCGCCATATTACACACGGTCATACGGCCTTCCATGGAGAGCGACCCGATAGCGCTGCCCGCAAATTCGATAGCGTAGCCCGTACCACCTGCCGTACCGATCTTGCCGATAATGGCCAGTACCACATCTTTGGCGGTCACGCCGAGGCCAAGCTCCCCCTCAACACGCACCTGCATGTTCTTCATTTTTTGTGCCAACAGGCATTGCGTCGCCAATACGTGCTCAACTTCAGACGTACCGATACCGTGCGCCAGCGCGCCAAAAGCACCGTGAGTGGCCGTATGGGAGTCACCGCAAACGACGGTCATGCCGGGCAACGTGGCGCCCTGCTCTGGCCCAACCACGTGCACGATTCCCTGGCGGGGGTCGTTAATTTTAAACTCTTCAATTCCGTACTCAACGCAGTTGTCGTCAAGCGTCTGAACCTGAATCAACGACACCGGGTCTTTAATGCCGCTATTACCTTCGGCGCGCTCTTTCGTCGTCGTTGGGACGTTGTGATCCGGTGTTGCCAGGTTAGCATCCAGGCGCCACGGCATACGTTTGGCCAAGCGCAACCCTTCAAACGCTTGCGGAGAGGTCACTTCGTGAAGCAGCTGGCGGTCAATGTAGATCAGCGCCGTGCCGTCATCGCGCTGCTTCACCAAGTGCTGGTTCCAGAGTTTGTCGTAAAGGGTTTGACCTGACATATGGCTCTCCTGGGCAAGCGCCCTGCTAGTTCGGTATCGCAGCCTCTACGTGCTGCTTAATGTGACGATGCAGCCAGTGTTACGCGTAGCGACCATAAAAGCAATTCATGTTATTTATAGGTATGATTCCATACTGGAATACACCAACACTAACCACACAATAGTGAGCACCACGTGGACACCCAGAGCCTACAAGCGTTTTTAGCCGTTGCTGAAACACAAAGCTTCTCGCGCGCCGCCGAGCAGCTTTATCTCACTCAGCCAGCGGTTAGCAAACGCATTGCCACGCTGGAGTCGCTGGTGGGCACGCGGCTGTTTGACCGTATTGGCAGGCGTATTTCGCTTACCGAGGCAGGCCATTTATTACTGCCACAAGCCAAGCGAATTCTGTTAGCGGTAGAAGATAGCCGCCGAGCACTCGCGAACCTTTCTGGCCAGGTGGGTGGCCGATTAACGCTGGCTACCAGCCACCACATTGGCTTACACCGCCTGCCACCTGTTTTAAAAAATTACACCCAGCGCCATCCAGAAGTAGAATTGGATCTGCATTTTCTGGATTCAGAGTTTGCCTACCAGGGCGTGCAGGATGGCACCCTGGAAATGGCCGTGGTGACGCTCGCTCCCCACCCTGTTGAGCAATTAAACGTGGTGAACCTTTGGCATGACCGGCTATGTTTTGTTTGCGCGCCCGACCACCCGCTAGCTCAAGCCGCTACCCTTAGCCTTGAAGCACTTTGTCACTATAAATGTGTTCTACCTAGCGCCAAAACATTTACCCGTACATTGATTGAGCAACGTTTTGCCAAGGCGGGCCTGTCTCTACAGGTCAGTATGGCTACCAACTATTTGGAAACATTAAAGATGATGTGCAGTGTTGGGCTTGGGTGGAGCCTACTGCCTGAGGGGATGATTAATAGTGAGCTGGTCGAGCTGAAAATAGATACACCGCCCATCTATAGGCCGCTCGGCTATTTGGTGCATACCAATCGGACACTTTCCAACGCCGCGATAAAAATGATTGAGGCGCTGGAGGCGACGAAAACGACGCATCATGGATAACCAGGTATATGTTATCCTTTTAAGTTCAGCAGACAATTTATCGCAATGATGTGTCTAGCCACTTGCGACTACAACTCATCCTGAGTTCGACCAACTTTATGCCCAACTTACCTACCTACTGCTTCTTAAAAGTACATACTTCACACCAAGGCATATAACTTACAATTAATCGTCATCACTAACATATAACCATCAAAACCTTCAACCTCTACCTTTAACTACTCTCTTAAACCTTACCTTTTAAATTCAATTTTCTAGAAAGTAATTCGAGAAACACTCAACACTTTAATCCTACATGAAGGAAAGTAATTAAAAAAAATAATACTTCAACACTCACCAATACTACTTAGACGTTCGGCATTACGACCTATTATTACCGGCTTCAATATCAACCTTTATCCTGGTTCAACCTATTAGATACTCCTATACACTGAATATACACGTTTTTCTTAGCAATAGCGTTTGCTACTACGCCTCAGTGTAGGAATAACACTATGCACGGTCATCCTCGCGCCTTATTACCCATTTGCTTATTCGCTTGTTTAAGCGTAGATACGGTGTATGGGCAAACCACTATAAACGCACAGCGGGAAGCCCTGGTGATAGAGGCACGCCAGGGAGCACCGGGGCCGTCAATTGATGGCTTACAATCTCTTTATTATCGAACACAAAACAGTCGTGTTCGTGAGGATTTGATAGCCCTGCTGGTACGTGCAACAAGGTATGAAGAAGCGCTGGCAGTTTGCTCAGCGTGTCGACCCCAGGATTACAGCGACTCTGAACTTGCCAATCTGGGCAGTGCAGCGCGTAGTGCAGGTGATTACCCTAAAGCGCTCTCGCTATTTCAATCGCTTACCTATCGCAGCCCTACCTATGCAGAAGGTTGGCTTGGGCAAGCGTTAGTTCACACCGACACGGCTAATTATACCTTGGCCGATATCGCCTTACAGCAATATAGCCAAGTGGCAGGCACGACGACCGCCGGCCTGGAAGCCAAAGGCTATTTGGCCGCAAAAACAATGAATGCCGTTCAAGAGCTACAGGTTCGGCAAGCACTGGTAGAGCAAGACCCCGCCAATACCAGCGAGTTACAGGCACTCTACCGCTTGGCAGTGGGTTTAGGCGCCAGCTCCGCCGCCCGTAACATCATGCAGGACAACCCAACGGTTTTCTCTGAAAGTGATCGCCTTTGGCTTATCTACTACGAAGCAGTTACTGATATACGCTTGGGCATTCAGACGGATCAGCCACCCAGAACGCGCAGTGGCCTGGCCCAGCTAAACCAGGTACTGGATTCGCCAGCGGTCCCCCAGGAATTAGCCAAGCTTGCCGAATATGACAAAGTCGTCGCACTTGCCCAGCTAAGGCACTTTTCCGAAGCGGAGGTCCTCGCCGTTAGGCTCCAACATCAGCATGGCCCGTTGCCAAGTTACGTGAGCCGGGCCAAAGCGTACGCCTTGAATGGCCTGGGCCGCCCTGATGAAGCCATTGTGCTTTACGAAAGCCTGATACAACAAACCCCTCAGCGTGGCACTGATCCTGATGACCCGCTTAACGAAGGGCTCTTTTATAGCTATACCGACGCTCAGCGTTTTCGTGATGCTGATCGACTGTTGGCTTCCTGGCGTGCGAGCGAACCCGAACAGCGCTGGGATTTCACTCAGACCACGCGTATCAATAACCCAAACTATCAAAAAGTCCTGCTACTTGACGTATTGCTCACTGCCTGGCGTGGTCAAGCTGGCTTGGCCAGCGAACGCTTGGCCAACTATCAAGACCAGGCACCTGGCGACCCTTATCTTTGGCAGGTTAAAGGTGACCTTGAACGAGACCGAGGCTGGCAACGAAAAGCGGAAGTATCTTACCTACGCGCGACAGAACTACTCTCCCCAGATCAGCAAGACGCAGCCCGCCATGGGATGCTGCTGGCCAACCTGGAACGCGGCCAATGGAAAGGCACTACAACGGCCGTCGCGCAAGAGATCGCCGAAGCCAAGCCCAGCGCAACCCGGGATGAGCTAGCACGAACGTTGCGTGAGCTACGTGCACCACAGCTGACTAGCTCGGTAACGCGTAGCGAGGGGCAAGGTAGCGGCACCCAAGCCTCGCGGGAATGGCGCTATGACGTGCTTTTTGAAGGACCACGTAATACAAACGGCTCCCGCGCATTTGCACAACGCATCGGTCAGTATGGGAAATTTGATGACACAAACCTTTACGCAGCCTACGACATAGCGGGTTATGAGTGGAACCTGCACCCAGCGACCATAAAATTTGCCGCCGGGCACGGTGCCCAACTTAACAATAACTTTATGGCCTCGGTGGAGCTGCGCTACGCCGCTTCAGACCACCTAAGCACCACGCTGGGTATCGAACTTAACACGCCAGATACTCCTTTACGGGCGTTGCGTGACGGCATTAATGCCGACCGATATCGCGGAGAGATCGCCTATCGCCATGATGAGCGCGGTGCAGGCGCCATCGGCCTGATGCTGACCGACTTTGAAGACAACAATCTGCGCCAATCTGTCTATGGCTACTGGAACCAAACACTCTATCACCTTGATCGCTGGCAAATTAACGGTGAAGTGTATACCGCCACGTCACGCAACGATGAGGTTGAGGCCAGCTACTTCAACCCACGTCGAGACGCCAACCTCGGTGGTGTTTTATCACTAAATTATGAACTCCCCCTCGATTATCGACAGTCGTTTATCCAGACCCTATCGCTGGGCTCCGGACGCTACTGGCAAGAAGACAATGGCAGCGAAAACACCTGGTCGCTGGGTTACGAGCATCAGTGGCAATTAGCACCCACGTTCAATATTGAATATGGCATTTTCAGAGAAAGATCCGTTTACGACGGTACCCCTGAATATGACAACCGCATTGAGGCCAGCTTTATATGGAGGTTCTTATGAAACATTGGCGTGTTTTTGTAATTAGCGCTGCCTTGCTGGCCATGCTAAGCCTTCAAAGTGCCCACGCAGCCCGGGTGCCCGGTGATTACGTGGTTATCAGCTATCATGACATTGTAGATACGGCGGTTACCCCCGATTTACCCATCTACTCACAAACCATTACCCAAAGCCGTTTAATTGAGCACTTTAACCTGCTGGCAACAGGCGGCTACCATCCCGTTAGCCTTCAGCAAATTATCGACGCCAAGGCTGGTGGGCCTCCGCTCCCCGAAAAGGCCGTACTGCTTACCTTTGATGATGGGTATCGCAGCTTTTATGACATCGTTTTTCCGCTACTCAAACTCTATAACTTTCCGGCTATTCAAGCGGTGGTGGGAAGTTGGCTGGATGTTCCCACTGGCGGGCAAGTTCCCTATGGCAATACGACCTTGCCTCGCGAGCGCTTCTTAACCTGGGAGCAGGTCCGAACGCTTGATGAATCGCCCTTGGTCGAAATTGCCTCGCATACCTACCGCCTACACTATGGCGTTAAGGGCAACCCGATGGGTAACGAGCAGGCCGCCTCTGTCACCAGCATCTGGGACCCCCAAACCGGCTACGAAAGTGAAGCCACCTATCTGCAAAGAATTCACGACGACATGGCGCGAACCCGGCAGCAGTTTCAAACGCACTTGGGCCGCTCTCCTCGCATAATGGTGTGGCCTTACGGTGCCTATAGCCAAGCAACGCTGGATATCGCTGGCGAATACGGGATGACGTACACCTTTAGCTTGTTAAGTGCGCCCAATCAACTCAACGACACCATGCGTACTATTAACCGCTACCTCATTGACCAGGAAACCGGCCTTCAAACTATTGATGAAATACTGTCTGATCACGTATGGCAGCCCGAAGAACTCCGTATCGTCCACGTTGATTTGGATTACGTTTTTGATGAAGACCCCGTGCAGCAAGAACGAAACCTCGACAGGCTGATTGAACGAATTTTTAACTACGGAATTAGCACTGTTTATTTACAAGCATTTGCAGACCCAGATGGCAACGGCGTCGCCGATGAACTCTACTTCCCTAATCGTCATTTACCGGTAAGAGCCGATCTTTTCAACCGAGTCGCCTGGCAGCTTAAAAAACGTGCTGAGGTAAAAGTCTATGCCTGGATGCCCGTTCTCTCATTTGATCTTGGTGACGGACACCGCTATGTCACCGATGTTAGAACGAGTGCCGAGAACCCCGGCCAATACCGCCGACTCTCTCCCTATGTAGAAAATAACCGTCGTATTATCCGTGAAATTTATCAAGACCTCGGACGGCTGACGAAATTCGATGGCCTGATCTTCCACGATGATGCTTTTCTCACTGATTTTGAAGATAACAACCCCGAAGCACTGTCCGCCTATGCACAGGTTTCTCTGCCTGCTGATGTGACCGCGATTAAAAACGATGACAACCTGATGGATCGATGGACGCGGCACAAGACCCAGTTCTTGACACATTTTACTAACGAACTGACACAAGCCGCTGACTACTATCGCCAAGCCGACAACAAAGTATTCACAACGGCGCGCAACCTTTATGCAGGCACGATAATGAACCCAGAAAGCCAGCAGTGGTTCTCCCAGGATATCCAAAATTTCGCAGAGAGCTACGACTTTGTTGCCGTCATGGCCATGCCCTATATGGAAGAAGCAGACAACCCTAACGAATGGCTGCGGGCGCTGGCGCAATGCTCGCTTTCTCAGGTTAACGCCAATCAGTTGGTCTTTGAATTACAGACTCAGGATTGGCGCACCCAAACCCCCATCCCCAGCGCAGAAATCGCTGAATGGATACATTTGCTGCGCGAAGAAGGCATCAAACATATCGGTTACTATCCAGACGATTTTATTCAAAGCCATCCTGAAATCAGTGTTATTAAGCCCGCCTTCTCCATTGGACGTCGCTTTAGGGCTCTCCCATGAACATACTCGACTA
Source organism: Halomonas sp. 111 (assembly GCF_052379685.1). Lineage (NCBI taxonomy): Bacteria > Pseudomonadati > Pseudomonadota > Gammaproteobacteria > Oceanospirillales > Halomonadaceae > Halomonas > Halomonas sp. 111. The sequence continues at coordinate 93,112 of NZ_JBQSYV010000011.1, read as the reverse complement.
CTTAGCCATGTTCACGCTTGGTTACCCGAGCCTAATGGCAACCATCTGGATTTGTGGAGGCATCTACTTTTATGTGCATTGGGAGCGTAAGCAGCCTTGGCCCGATACGTTTGAATGGGATGCAAACGCGCCTTCAGTCACGGTGTTGCTGCCCTGTTATAACGAAAGCGCTAATGTCGATGAAACCGTTCATCACCTTTTCAAGCAAAACTATCCGCACATAGAAGTGGTTGCCATTAATGATGGCAGCAATGACAACACCGGTGGTCGGCTTGAAGCGCTCGCGGTTGAGTATCCTGGGTTAAAAGTGCTGCACCAACCCAACCAGGGTAAAGCTAGCGCGATGAATCATGGGTTGGGTGAGGCAACGGGCGAGATCATTGTTGGCATTGATGGAGATGCCATTCTTGATTACGACGCTATTAGCTACATGATGGAGCATTTTATAAGCAGCCCTAAAGTAAGCGGCGTCACCGGCAACCCTCGCGTGAGAACCCGTTCAACGGCTATTGGCAAAATACAAACCGGCGAATTTTCCGCGATTATCGGTCTTATCAAACGAGCCCAGCGTATCTACGGCATGGTGTTTACCATATCCGGTGTTATCTGCGCATTTAGACGCACGGCTCTGGAGAAAGTCGGCGGCTGGAACACCGATATGATTACCGAAGATATCGACATTAGCTGGCGTTTGCAGCTGGTAGGCGGCCATGTCCGCTACGAGCCACGCGCCATGTGCTGGGTGCTGATGCCTGAAACGCTGCGCGGGCTTTTTAAGCAGCGGCTGCGCTGGTCCCAGGGTGGTGGCGAAGTCGTTTTGCGCTATTTCTCTCAAACCATGCGCTGGAGGAATCGGCGCTTCTGGCCATTGATGCTGGAATATATCGTCAGCGTGGTCTGGTGCTACTCGGTGATCGCTTTACTTATCGCCTGGCTTATTTCCCTGGCGGTTCAGCCCACGGCTTGGCCGATCACAACACAGACATTCTCATATTTTGGCAGCCTTCTTATCGCGATTAGTTTTATCCAATTTACCGTCAGTTTTTATATCGACAGTCGCTACGACAAACAGATATTCCGCTGCGTTTATTGGAGTATTTGGTACCCATTTGCCTATTGGATGATCAATATGGCGACCGTTGTTATTGCCTTCCCCAAAGCCATCATGCGCCAACAAGGAAGGCTTGCGACCTGGACCAGCCCAGACCGAGGAGAGCCCTTCCATGAACAATAAACTCGTGCCTATCATTATTGATAACCCCTCCCAACGAGGCTGGGGCTACCGTATCCGCGACCTCCTTATTACGGCTGCCACACTTATTTTATGGCTACTCGTACTGGCCAGGTTATACACCTTCTTTGTTATTGAAGAGGCCATTCTGGAACAACTTTATGGCTCCCTTATGATCAAAGTAGTCGCCATGGGTTTTGTCGTTACCTTTCTGGCCTTTCATTGCTGGGCAGTTTACAACCAATACCTGTATACCCGCATTACGAAACACCATTAACGTTACGCGCAATCATCAACACTTCGTCCGATGAATATAAATTACTAATAGTGGCTTCAATCTCAGCACCTAATGTGGATCTATATAACCGTTGAGCAACGTTATCCGCTCTAGTGGTGACCAACACGTGCTTTAACGTGGAACCCTGTTTTGCCAGCTGCTCTTTAACCAAAGGGAGTGAATTTTCGATTAATTGTTTCCCAACCCCTTTACCTTGACGATTTGGCAATACTGCCAATTGCTCTAACTCCAGAACCGCCTCAGGACGGAAGCCGCTCTTTTGCATCCAAACAATATATCCAATAACGCTACAATCCTCCTCTACGACAAAGCAAAGAAATCGAGGAGAGGCACTGAGACTGCATTTCAACCATTCATACGAATGCGTTTGGCGAGGGAATGCCAGTGAATGAACGTTTGCAGCTTCATCCAAATCAGCGATATTCATTGACCTTATTTTCATTAAAAACCTCATCGATTTATTGAAGCATATCGGCTGCGACTAGCCTTTCAGTGCCAACCCTATTAGCCTGCTAATTCACTTTAAGGGTTTAGCATGCAAGAAACGACTTTTCGGCAGCGCTTGGCGGGTGTGCTGATTCTGCTTGGGTTGATCGCACAGATTCTTGGGTTTACCGGTCTGATAAACACGGCGCACGCAGTGAGCTATGTGTTGTGGCTCGCCGTGATATTGCTGTGGAAGGACATTCCCAAGCGCTCACGTTTTCAGGCCGGCGTGTTGATGGTTTTGGGCATATTAATGCTGCTGGTGGCGCGTTTTTATTACCATAACCACGTAGATTGGCCCGCTATGCTGCAGGGCAATGCCTTTGTAGTGGCCATGCTGGTAGGCGTCAGCTTTATTTCCCTGGTAGGTAAACAGCAAGGGCGAAAAAAAGCGCCAGGCAAACGCTTAACGGGCAGTGGCGGCGTATTACGTACCTGGCTTGGCGTGCATTTTCTGGGCACGATTTTGAATATATCAACCGTTATTATGGTCGGTGACCGATTGGCACGAACGGCTCCTTTAACGATTCCACAGTACCTGGCATTGAATCGAGGGCTTTCAAGTGCCGCGCTATGGTCACCGTTTTTTGCTTCCATGGGAATAGTGATCGCACTCGCACCGCAGATGCAGTACTCCTACGTGGCACTCTTTGGATTCCCATTAGCAATGATTTCCGGGTTGCTAACGACGCTTGAACTTGGCCGTCGATTTGATTTACGTGAGGTGTATGGCTTTTCTCTGGCACCGCGTAGCCTGCTAATGCCCGTGATCATGGCCTTGCTGGTCATGGTGTTTCATTTCTGGCTAACGCCCAGGCTCTCAATCGTTGGCATTATTACTTTTTTGATCCCGGCCGTTGCCTTGATCTATAACCTGCGCGAAGGCATCGGCTATACGTTGTGGCGTGTTCGCCAACACACCACCACACGGCTCCCGGCCATGCGAGGAGAAGTTTCACTGTTTTTAGCGGCTGGGCTTTTTACGCTGGGGCTTTCAGCGCTTGTGGCTGCCGTAGCGGGCAACGATTGGACGCTATTCGAAACCTTTGGCGCGCAACAAGGCATGATCAGTTTTCTCAGCATTGTGCTGAGTGCGCTGGTGGGGCTCCACCCAATTATTGGGGTATCGGTGCTGGCCTCTATCGTAAGTTTGCACGGTGGAGAGCACACTCTGTTTGCGTTTGTCTGTTTATGTTCATGGGCCGTAGGCACCAGCGTCGGGCCTTTATCAGGGATTAACCTAAGCCTTCAGGGCCGCTACGGGATCAACGGTTACCACATGATGAAGAACAATCTTCTTTATGCAGCGGTGATGAGTCTACTTTCGCTAGCCTCAATCACGGCGATGAGCTATCTGGTGACGTAGCTCACCGCCTGCTGCATCACACGGAATTACCAACACAACAGGGGCAGCCCCCTTCGGCGAGCCCCTGCTCTGACCACCCAACTGACTAGATTGAGCTACTGACGCCCCCTGCCCACACCGTTTGTCAGCGGTTAGAGAGATGCTCAGGTTTCGATAATCTTACTGGGAAACCGATAAAAGTAGCGATGACCACATTGATGGCAAGGCTCAAGGCGCGCCACATGGGGCAGCATTACCTGGGCATCACAATGGACACAGGCCATCAAGCCAGGTGCTGCCATTTCACCTTCGCAGTAATCTGCCCGAGCCGCCTCAAGATCGTCATCAAAGCGCTCACGCTCTACAATGCTTCGATCTGCGATGGAAAGTAGTGACTCCGCAACGCGACGTGAAAGCCCACTGATATCGACACCCAACCAGGTAGCGACCTGCATCCCGGTATCTGCCAGGTAGTGGCGCATATCTTTTAAGTCGCGCTCAACCCAAGCACGCAGCAGGGCCAGCTCATCTTTCGTGTACTCTTCAAGCTCCGCTTCAAAAGCGACTGCGTCGTCTAAATCCTTTTGCAGGTTGTCCCAGGTTAAGTCATTTGCGCCATGCTGCATGCGCTCCAGCAAGCGCTCATAGCCTTCGCGCAAGCGGTGGTCATTGTGTTGTTCACTCATGATGCCTCTCCTTTTGTCGACGCAGGTGTTTCCTATCATCAGCTTGCCGTTCAAGGATACCCCTTCATAGGATACAATCGACACTACTTATCTGACAGTCGTCATCTACCATTCACTTTGCGCCCTATTGGGCGAATACGCCAAGGCATTAAAAAAACCGATGGACGCACACTATAGCCCTCGTGAAATTGAACGTGACGCCCAGCAGTACTGGGACAAACATCAGTGCTTCAAAGCAGTAGAAGACGCGAACCGCGAGAAGTTTTACTGCCTATCCATGTTCCCCTACCCCAGCGGCAAGCTGCATATGGGCCATGTGCGTAACTATACTATCGGTGACGTCGTTTCACGTTTCCAGCGCATGCAGGGTAAAAATGTGATGCAGCCCATGGGCTGGGACGCGTTTGGCATGCCTGCGGAAAACGCAGCGATCCAAAACCAGGTACCGCCTGCGGAATGGACGTATCAAAACATTGATTACATGCGCAACCAGTTGAAGGCGCTAGGCTTTGCCTACGACTGGAGCCGCGAATTCGCCACCTGCGATACCAGCTACTATCGCTGGGAGCAGTGGTTCTTTACCAAATTGGTCGAGAAAGGCCTGGTTTACAAGAAGATGTCCACAGTGAACTGGGACCCGGTTGACCAGACCGTACTTGCCAATGAGCAGGTCATTGACGGCCGCGGCTGGCGCTCAGGTGCGCTGGTTGAGCGTAAGGAAATTCCGCTGTGGTTCTTGAAGATCACCGACTACGCCGATGAGCTTTTGACCGACCTGGACAAAGTAGAATGGCCTGAGCAGGTCAAAACCATGCAGCGCAACTGGATTGGTAAATCGCGTGGTGTTGAGCTGACGTTTGATATCGAAGCGGCAGACGGTAGCGCGGCTGAACCACTAGCCGTTTACACCACTCGCCCGGATACGCTGTCAGGGGTTACCTACGTCGCGGTAGCCGCTGGCCACCCACTTGCCAAACAGGCGGCAGAACAAAACACAGAGCTGGCAGCCTTCTGTGAAGAGTGCGCCAAAGGCGGCACCTCAGAAGCTGAAATGGCCACTAAAGAGAAACTTGGCATGGCCACCGGTCATGTCGCCATTCACCCGCTTAGCGGCGCTAAAGTCCCGGTGTTTGTGGCCAACTTTGTACTTATGGAGTTCGGCACCGGCGCTGTCATGGCAGTACCTGCCCACGACCAGCGCGACTGGGAGTTCGCCACCAAGTACGGTGTCGATATTAAACCTGTTATTGCCGATGAAAACGGCAATACGCCCGACCTTTCCGAAGCCGCGTATATTGAGCATGGCGCGCTGATCAACTCCGGTGAGTTCGATGGCTTGGCGTTTGAGCAGGCCTTTGACGCGATTGCCGCAAAACTTGCCGAAATGGGCCGTGGCGAGGTTAAAACCAACTATCGCCTGCGCGATTGGGGGGTTGCCCGCCAGCGGTATTGGGGGGCGCCGATTCCGGTTAAATACGGCCCGGAAGGCCAGACCGTTCCGCTGACCGATGAAGAGCTCCCGGTATCACTGCCCATGGAAGTGACGGTTGACGCCTCCGGCTCACCGCTCAAGAAAATGCCTGAGTTTTCCGACCTGGGCGATGGCTGGGTACGTGAAACCGATACGTTTGACACCTTTATGGAATCCTCTTGGTACTTTGCGCGCTTCTGCTGCGCCGATAACCATGACGCCATGCTGGATGATCGCGCCAACTACTGGTTACCGGTTGATCTTTATATCGGCGGTATCGAGCACGCCATTTTGCACCTGCTATACGCACGTTTCTTCCATAAGCTGATGCGCGACTTTGGCCTGGTGGATTCTGATGAGCCCTTCCAGCAGTTGCTTACCCAAGGCATGGTCATCGCGGAAACCTACTATCGCCATACCGATAACGGCGGTAAACAGTGGTTCAACCCGGACGATGTCGACGTTCAGCGTGATGAGAAAGGCCGTCCGCTAAGCGCTATCCTGATAAGTGATGGCCAGCCGGTTGAGATGGGCGGCATCGAAAAAATGTCCAAGTCGAAAAATAACGGCGTTGATCCGCAGTCGATGATCGACAAGTTCGGTGCTGATACTGTCCGCTTGTTCATGATGTTTGCGGCCCCGCCCGAGCAGTCGCTGGAATGGTCTGACTCAGGTGTTGAAGGTGCGCACCGCTTCATCAAGCGCATTTGGCGCCAGGTGAGCGAGCATCTTGAAGCCGGCACACCGGGTGAGCTGAAGGTTGATGCGCTTAATGATGACCAAAAAGCACTGCGTCGGAAAACGCATGAAACCATCAAGAAAGCCAGCGACGATATTGGCCGCCGCACCACCTTTAATACCGCTATCGCGGCAGTCATGGAGCTTTCCAACGCGCTTGGCAAGTTTGATGACACCTCTGAGCTTGGTTTAGCGGTAAGCCGTGAAACGCTGGAAGCATGTATCTTGCTGCTTTCCCCAATCACTCCGCACGTGTGCCATCAGTTGTGGCAGAACCTGGGGCATGCAGAACCCGCTATTGAAGTGCAGTGGCCAGTGCTTGATGAAGCAGCGCTTACTCGCGATAGCATTGAACTTGTCGTGCAAGTAAACGGTAAGTTGCGTGCACGCCTGGAAGCACCGGCTAGTGCAGATAAAGCAGCCATCGAGAAACTAGCGATGGAAAACGAAAACGTCCAGCGCCACCTGGAAGACAAAACGGTCCGTAAAGTGATCGTCGTGCCAGGCAAGCTGGTAAACATTGTGGTAAGCGGATGAATCGACGCACATTTTTGACAACCAGCATCGCCGCTTCAGCGGCGGTGCTACTCAGCGGTTGTGGCTTTCATCTGCGCGGCCATAGCGCTATGCCCAGCCTGCCCGCACTGACGCTGGAAGGAGACATTAATAGCACCACGGCCCAGCAACTACGTGCACGCCTGACACAGTTAGGAACCGAGATTAGACCTGACGCGCCTTGGCGCGTCACGTTAGGCACTCCTTCCTTATTGGAGCGACGTATTGGTAGCGATAGTCGCGCCAGCCGTGAACACGAGCTGGTGCTGAGCACAACGCTCTCGGTGCAACAGCGCCAGACCAATGCCTATGCGCTTAACGGCAGTAACGTATCTGTCAGCAGAACCATACGTGTTAACGATGATGATTTGCTCAATCGTGAAACCTTGTTCAACGAAGCAGAGCGATCGCTTGCCCGGGAGCTAGCACAACGTATTGTGGAGCGCTTGGTTAACATTAAGGGTGTTGAGTGAAGGTTTTTGCCGACCAATTGCCGGGTGCCTTAAGTAAAGCGCTGCCTAAGGTCGTCATCGTAGCGGGCGATGAGCCGCTCCAGCACCGCGATGCCTGTGATGCAGTACGTGCCGCCGCACGCCAAGCCGGTATTGAAGAGCGCGAAGTACTGGACGTAGATGCCAACTTTGCCTGGGGCCGCTTACTGGAGGCCGCCAGCAACCTTTCATTATTTGCAACCAGCAAGTTGATGGAAGTTCGCCTGGGCACCCACAAACTGGGCCAGGAAGGCAGCAAAGCACTAGCGCAGTACGCTGAAACCATCGCAAACAGCGACGACCTGCTGCTACTCAGTATGGGTAAGCTGGATGGCAAACAGCAGAAAAGTGCCTGGTTTAAAGCCCTTGATAAGCACGGCCTGTTTGTCCCCGTATGGCCCGTAGATAATACTCGCCTGGGCTACTGGTTACGTGATCGAGCATCAATGCATGGCTTGCAGATCGACCTTGAGGCTGCGCGCCTACTGGGTGAGCGCACTGAGGGTAACCTGCTGGCCGCCGATCAGGAGCTTCAAAAACTCTCGCTGATTCATCCGCAAGGTACCCGCTTAAACATTGAGAGCATCGCCCAGGGCGTAGAGGATAGCTCGCGCTTTGATGTGTTCAACCTGGCGGATGCCTGCTTGAAAGGTGAGGTTAGCCGCGCCTCACGTATAGTGCAGGGGCTGCGCAGCGAAGGGGTCGAAGCGCCCATCGTGCTATGGGCATTAAGCCGCGAGTTGCGCACGCTACTCTCTTTGCATCAGCACCTGGATCAAGGCCAAAGTTTTGAGCACGCCTGCAAAACCCAAAAGCCAATGATTTTTGACAAGCGCCGCCCCGCTTATCAAAAGGCCATAAAGCGTCTTCCCATGAAGCGTTTGCACAAGCTACTTTTGATGGCCCAACGGCTGGACTTAGCCGTTAAAGGGGCCGCTAACGTGCCCTTATGGCCAGGCCTTCATGACTTGGCGATGACCATGGCAGGCGGAAAAGGTATTCTTGCTGAAACAGCCTGGACCTATCGCATTAGTGCAAATAATTAGCATATTGGACAATAGACTTAAAGCCTGTCCTCTTTATTCCTATACTAGTGATTAGAGCAGCACAATGCTCGACACCCCTGACCAGTCTCTAAGGAAGAAGACGATGAAAACATTGCGCGCTTACCTCTCTACCCTCTTGATCGCGGCGCTAGTGATCACCAGCCTGCCCGTCGCTGCTGCGCCTGCCGCCCCCCAATCCATGGATTTAGTTTCAACTCAGTCTGTTTTAGCAGGTGATCGTGTCGGCGCTGACCGTGAGCGGATAAACGAAATTCTGGCCCGTGCCGATGTACAGGACCAACTGCTAAAGCAGGGTGTGGATCTTGATGAGGTAGACGCCCGCGTTGCCGCTCTGAGCGATGCCGAAGCACAGCAAATGGCTCAGCAGCTTGATCAGTTGCCTGCCGGTGCAGGCGGCGGTGTTATCGGTGCCCTGTTTGCCGTTTTCATCATTTTGCTGATTACTGATATTCTCGGTTTAACCGACGTTTATCCGTTTACCCGCTAAGCCAGTCACTATGAAAACATTGTTACCCTACGCCCGCTTTGCGGGCGTTTTTATGCTCGCCCTACTGCTTTCTGCCTGTGCCCGCAGCCCCATTTTACTCGACAGCACCTACGAAGCCTTGACCCCTCAGGTAGAAAATCGTGCCGTGCCGTTTTTTGCCCAAAGCGAGTACCAGTGTGGCCCGGCAACGCTTGCCATGGTGTTGAACTACCAAGGCGTTGAGGTGGGCGTTGACCAGCTGATTCCGCAAGTATTCTTGCCAGGGCGTGACGGTAGCGTTCAACCTGAAATGCTGTCCACCGTTCGCCGCCACCAACAGCTTGCCTACCCCATTCGCGGTACCATGGATGCACTGTTAAATCATTTGGCTAACGGCGACCCAGTCGTGGTGATGCAGAACCTGTCACTGCCTATTTATCCCATGTGGCACTACGCGGTGGCTATCGGATTTGATTTGCCTGATGAAACGCTCATCCTGCGCAGTGGTGAACGTGAGCGACATACGTTGTCGTTTAGCCGCTTTGATGCGACCTGGGCGCGCAGTGGTCGCTGGGGATTTATTGTGGCCAACCCCGGCACTCTGCCGGAAGACATTAGTGCCCGCAATGCACTGGAGGCTATTAGCGCTTACGAAGAAGCTCACGGCCCCAAAGAAGCTCTAAGCAGTTGGCAAGCCCTGGTTAACCGCTACCCAACTGACCCACTGGCGCAGTTTGCGCTGGGCAACGCGCTGTATGCCGACAGCCGGCCCAAGGAAGCGATGACAGCCTTTGATGCAGCGACCCAGCACGATGCACACATGGGGGCCGCTTGGCTCAACCTGGGGATTTTGCTGCTGCAACAGGATAAGCCCGACGAAGCACGCAACGCCTTGATGCAGGCAGCATCAATAGACGGCAGTTGGCAGGCACGCGCGCAGCAGTTACTGGGCGAATATTAAGTATACAAAAAGGGCCACGCAATTTTCTGGTGGCCCCTTTTACACAGCGATGTATGACACTACACCTGCGCTTTACGCTACCCAAAGCGCGTTAAAACACTCTGTTCAAACCATTTTGTGCTGCCACTCGGTACGCTTCTGCCATCGTTGGATAGTTAAAGGTTGTGTTCACAAAGTACTTAAGCGTATTGGCTTCGCCCGGCTGCTGCATAATGGCCTGGCCGATATGTAGAATCTCGGAGGCCTGGTCACCAAAACAGTGGATCCCCAGGATTTCCAACGTATCCTGATGGAAGAGAATCTTCAGCATACCCACGACATCGCCGGTTATTTGCGCGCGCGCGGTATCTTTAAAGAACGCTTTTCCGACTTCATAGGGCACTTTGGCTTCAGTCAACTCGCGCTCGTTAGGGCCAAACGAACTAATTTCGGGAATAGTGTAAATGCCGGTGGGTACATCGTTGACGAAGCGATACTCTTTATCGAGCAGCTCGTTGCAAAGGTTTAGCCCTTGGTCATACGCAGCACTGGCAAGGCTTGGCCAACCGATCACGTCACCGGCGGCATAAATATGCGGAATTGTCGTACGGTAGTGTTCATCAACGCTGAGCTGGCCGCGCCCATTGGCTTCTAATCCAATATTCTCAAGCCCCAGGCTATCGGTATTGCCCGTGCGACCATTGGCCCATAAGAACGCATCAGCGCGGATCTTCTTGCCCGACTTAAGATGCACGACAACGCCAGACTCATCACCTTCTACACTCGCGTATTCCTCGTTATGACGGATCAATACGCCATGTTTACGCAGGTGGTAAGAGAGCGCATCACTGATTTCATCATCAAGAAATGAAAGCAAGCTGTCACGGTTGTTGATGAGATCTACCTTGAGGCCTAATCCTGAGAAAATTGACGCATATTCACAGCCGATAACGCCTGCACCAAAAATCACTAACGTACGCGGTGTATGAGAAAGGCTTAGAATAGTGTCAGAGCAGTAGATACGTGGGTGGCGGAAGTTGATGTCCGAGGGCCGATAGGGCCGTGAGCCGGTAGCAATCACAATTTTTTTGGCGACCAGCTCTTCCATTCCTTCATGCTGGTCGCGCACAACCACGGTATGCGCATCTTTAAAGCGCGCAATACCATGAAACAAGTCGATTCGATTGCGGGCATAAAAGGTAGTACGCATTTCTACCTGTTTATCAATCGTGCCGCGCGAACGCTCCATCACTTTAGGGAAAGAAAACCAGCGCGGCTCACCAATATCGCGAAACATTCGGTTGGTGTTAAACGCCATGATTTGCTTAACCTGGTGGCGCAACGCTTTGGAGGGAATAGTGCCCCAATGGGTACAGTTACCGCCTACCTGTGCCTGCTTTTCGATAATCGCTACACGCTTACCGTGCTTGGCGGCGTTAATAGCCGCGCTTTCACCTGCAGGGCCTGTACCAATAACCACGACATCGTAATTGTGAACCGCCATACTCTCTGCGTCTCCTCGTTCCCCAATAATAAGGCGCAGCTGATCTCTCGGCTGCGCCCTGCACTCTTTCTCTTTCCGATACGGTTACGGATTGTGCTAGCGCCGTGTAGCGTCGTAGCCCAAGTCCGCTCCGCGGCTTTCATCACTGCGGCGACGCACATTTCCTCGCTTGCGGTTCTCCTCTTCACATACGTCATCTTTACCGCCACAAATATCGCAGCCGTCTTTCATACCAATCTGGTTTAAACCGCCACATGAACCTGCGATAGGCTTACGACCCATTAAAACGCCAACCGCCATTGCGCACATTATCAACGCCATAAAGCCAAATACCAGTAGCCAAATCGCCATGTTAACCTCCCTGCATTGCTATGGATGCACCACCTACCGACAACAGCTTAGGCAATTAGTGCCTTCCAGATACTCGCTATACCTTAATTGTACCTTAGCTGACACATACTTATTAGCTGCCATGTACTTATAACTGCCAAGCACTTATTCACCGCTCAGCGCCTATTAGCGAAGGTAGCGTAGGCTTGAGTCTATTCAAAACAAATGGGGCCAACCTTACGGCCAGCCCCAAATGTGCCCGAAGGCTACTTTCGATTACCTGAGCGCTTACCCGCCGAAGTCATCCAGCATGATATTTTCAGGCTCAACCCCCAGATCAAGCAGCAGCTTAATCACGGAAGCATTCATCATGGGCGGCCCACACATGTAGTATTCACAATCTTCAGGCGCCGGATGGTCCTTCAGATAGTTTTCATACAGTACATTATGGATAAAGCCCGTCGGCCCTTCCCAATTATCTTCAGGCTGCGGATCAGAAAGCGCCAGATGCCATTCAAAATTCGGGAACTCTTCTGCCAACTGATCGTACTCTTCGTTGTAGAAGGTTTCACGCCAAGAGCGTGCACCGTACCAGAAAGACATTTTACGCTTAGACTTAAGACGCTTAAGCTGATCGAAGATATGGCTACGCATCGGCGCCATACCCGCACCACCACCGATAAAGATCATTTCGGCGTCGGTATCCTTGGCGAAGAACTCACCAAACGGACCCATTACGGTCACCTTGTCACCAGGTTTCAAGTTGAAGACGTAGGTAGACATTAGGCCCGGCGGATGACTGCTGCCTGGGGGCGGTGTAGCAATACGAATGTTGAACTTGAGGATACCCTTCTCTTCCGGGTAGTTCGCCATAGAGTAGGCGCGAATCACTTCCTCATTGCTCTTATGGGCAACCTTGAAAATTCCAAACTTGTCCCAATCGCCGCGATACTCTTCCTCGATATCAAAATCGGAGAATTTAATATCGTAAGGCGGTGCAACCAGCTGAACATAACCACCCGCGCGGAAGGCAACTTCTTCGCCTTCAGGCAGTTTTAGGTTCAGCTCCTTGATGAAGGTCGCGACGTTAGGGTTAGCGATAACTTCGGTTTCCCACTTTTTAACGCCGAACACTTCCTCAGGTACTTCGATCTTCATGTCTTGCTTAACGGGCACCTGGCAAGAGAGCCGCCAGCCCTCTTTCTTTTCACGCATGGTGAAATGCGACTCTTCAGTCGGCAGAATGGAACCACCACCCTCTTCCACACGGCATTTACATTGGGCGCAAGAACCACCGCCACCACATGCCGAGGAGAGGAAAATACCATTTGCCGCCAAGGTGTTTAAAAGCTTACCACCGGCCTGAGTCGTCAAGGTGTGCTCAGGGTCGTGATTAACTTCAATCGTCACGTCCCCGCTACTCACAAGCTTGCTGCGCGCTGCCAGAATGATCGCCGTTAAGCTAATAACGATGATCGTGAACATGACAACACCGAGCAAGATGACAGATGTATCAACCATGTCGGTTTCCTATTGCTGAGGTTTCCTGTAACCCGGCAGCGCAGAACGCCGCCGGGAAAAACCGGCTCCGTTTAGAGCTGAATGCCCGAGAAGGACATAAAGCCCAACGACATCAGACCTACGGTGATGAAAGTAATACCCAGCCCTTGCAAGCCACCAGGCACATCGCTGTATTTCAGCCTTTCACGGATACCTGCCAAGGCCGTAATAGCCAACGCCCAACCAACACCGGATCCAAAACCATAAACGAGGGATTCACCGAAGTTGTAGTTACGCTCAACCATGAACAGCACGCCACCCAAGATGGCACAGTTGACGGTAATAAGCGGCAGGAATACGCCAAGCGCGTTGTACAGTGCAGGCACGTACTTATCCAAGAACATTTCAAGAATTTGCACTAGTGCTGCAATGACGCCGATATAGCTCAATAACCCAAGGAATGAGAGGTCAATATTCTCAGCACCGCTAATACCGGTCCAGGAAAGTGCACCTTGCGCAAGTAGAAGGTTGAATACCAGGTTATTAACAGGCACTGAAATAGTCAGGACGACAATAACCGCGATGCCCAGGCCAAACGCGGAGGAAACCTTCTTGGAGACCGCGAGAAAAGTACACATCCCCAGAAAGAATGCCAAGGCCAGGTTTTCAACAAAAACCGAAGCGACGAAAAGGCTTAAATAGTGTTCCATTTTACACAGCCTCCTGTGGCTTGGAGTTTTCCTTCATCTTGAACTCCGTCTCTTCTACCTGCCCTGGATCGATTGAGCGCATAACCCAAATCATCAGGCCGATAATAAAGAAGGCGGACGGAGGCAACAGCAGCAGACCGTTAGGCACATACCAGCCACCATCTTGAACGGTAGGCAGGATAGTAAAACCGAACACACTACCTGCACCCAATAGTTCACGGAAGAAGCCAACCACCAGCAACACGAACCCATAGCCCAAGCCATTCCCGATACCGTCCAGGAAAGACATGCCGGGGGTGTTGGACATGGCAAAGCCTTCCGCACGACCCATTACAATGCAGTTGGTAATGATCAGACCCACAAATACCGACAGCTGCTTGGACATTTCATAAGCATAGGCTTTGAGGATCTGGTCAACCACGATTACCAATGAAGCAATAATCGTCATCTGCACAATAATACGGATCGAAGAAGGAATATGATTCCGAATCAGTGATACGAAAAAGCTTGAGAGCGATGTGACGAAAATAACAGCTAACGCCATTACCAACGACACGCTCATGCTGGTCGTTACTGCCAGCGCAGAACAGATCCCCAATATCTGAAGTGCAATGGGGTTGTTCTGAAAAATAGGCGCTATTAAAACGCTTTTTGCATTTACGTCCGCCATGATTAAGCCCCCTCACCGTCTTCGAAGTCGGTATCGGTGTTATCGGCGTCTTCCAGCTCAGTACCACTGCGGAATTTCGCAAGGTATGGACCGAAACCTTCTTCGCTCAACCAAAACTGCAGCATGTTGGTCACACCATTACTGGTGAGCGTTGCACCGGATAACGCGTCTACTTCATTTTCACCACTAGCGCTTTTGCTCAGGCGGATGGCCGGTGAGAGGTCGCCCTCTTCATCGTAAATCTCTTTACCTTCCCACTGAGCCTGCCAACGTGGGTTGTTCACTTCACCGCCCAAGCCCGGCGTTTCACTGTGGTCATAGTAGGTAATACTGATAATAGTATTACCGTCACCTTCGATCGACAAAAAGCCCATCATCCGGCCCCACAGGCCTTGTCCACGAATCGGCAAAACGATTTGGTCTGGGTCGCCTGCATCACCGACCAGATAAACCGTCGCGTAATTTTCAACCCGAGAAAGCCCCGCAATGTCACGGTCTCCGGACAACGTGCGGCCGGTTGCCGGGTCACGCGCTGCTTCAAACCCATCAAAGGTTTCAGGGTCAAACTCATCGGTATACTCACCGGTTTCAAGTTCAACCACACGTGATGTGATTTGGGTCCGGAACGCTTCCTCGACATCCGTACCCGGCTCGTATAAACGCGCCACGTTAAGGATATTGGTTTTACGGTCTAATTCCTGGTTGAGCTGTTGAGCAGGGCGTAGCGCCACGGCGGCCGTCGAAACAATCACCGAACACACGATACACAATGAAAACGCTACAATCAGGACCTTCTTGATTGAGTTATTACCTTGTGCCATTAGGCAGTCTCCTCGGCCGGAACGCCAGTACGCTTGATACGGCGTTTTATATTGGCCTGGACGAAGAAGTGGTCAATCAATGGTGCAAACAGGTTAGCAAAGAGAATTGCCAACATGATGCCTTCGGGGAAGGCGGGGTTAACCACGCGAATCAGTACCGTCAGTACACCAATTAGCACACCAAATATCAAACGGCCCTGGGTCGTCATGGAAGCAGAGACGGGGTCAGTAGCCATAAAGACCATACCGAATGCAAACCCACCTATCACGAAGTGCCAATACCACGGCATGGCAAACATGGGGTTGGTATCGGAACCAATCAGATTAAACAACGTACTGGTGGCTACCATCCCAAGGAACACGCCAAGCATTATTCGCCACGAGGCAATACGCGTGTACAGCAGCACCAATGCCCCGACAAGGATCGCAAGCGTCGACACCTCGCCTACTGAGCCTGGAATAAAGCCAATAAAGGCATCCCACCAGCTAAACGCATTAGTGACTGCACCCATGCCGTCCTGGAACGCCATCGAAAGTACCGTTGCACCCGTATAACCATCAGCGGGCACCCAAATGGCGTCGCCGGAAATTTGCGCAGGATAGGCGAAGTAGAGGAAGGCACGACCAGTAAGCGCCGGGTTCAGGAAGTTTTTGCCAGTACCGCCAAAAATTTCCTTACCGATCACGACACCAAAGGTGATACCCAGCGCTACCTGCCAAAGCGGAATAGTTGCCGGAAGAATCAGCGCAAAGAGCACCGAAGTAACGAAGAAACCTTCATTAACTTCATGGCCACGCTTGATGGCAAACAGTACTTCCCAGAAACCACCAATGGCAAAAGTGACCAGGTAGATAGGCAGGAAGTACGTGGCGCCAAGAACAAAGTTGGACCACAAGTTACCCGCATCATGCCCGCCAGCCAAGGTCATCAGGATCGCTTCACGCCAGCCACCCATGGAGGCATAGCCTGCATCAATAGCCACGTTGGCTTGCCAACCCGCGTTCCACATACCAAAGAACATTGCCGGGAAAGTACACAGCCAAACGGTGATCATAATGCGCTTCAGGTCGATACCATCGCGCACGAACGACGTTGTTTTGGCAACGCTTGGGGGGGAGTAGAAAATCGTATCTACGGCTTCATAAAGCGGGTAGAACTTTTCGTACTTACCGCCTTTATGGAAATGCGGCTCGAGATTATCGAGTGTTTGTCGAATACCCATTATCAGGCCTCTTTCTCGATCATGGCGAGGTTGTCACGCAGGATAGGGCCATACTCATATTTGCCGGGGCAAACGTATGTGCACAGCGCCAGATCCTCTTCGTCTAGCTCCAGACACCCAAGTTGCATGGCAACTTCAATGTCGCCCACGATCAGCGAGCGCAGCAGCTGAGTCGGCATGATATCCAGCGGCATTACCGTCTCGTAAGTACCAATCGGCACCATGGCACGTTCAGAGCCATTGGTCGACGTGGTAGGCGCGTAGTTACGCAGGCCTTTAATACGCGAGAGGTAAATACCCAGAATCGAGTGACGATCGGCCCCAAGAGAAAGCCAGCCTAACAAGGCACGCTTGTTGCCCTCTTCAAGCAAGCTAATCTGATTGCTGAAACGCCCCAGGTAGGTCAGGTGCCCTTCCGCCGAGAAACCCGAAAAAACCGAACCGGAAATTACTCGGGTGTCATCGGGTTTGATGACTTCATCTGCCAAAAACTCTTGGGTACTTGCTCCCAAGCGGGTCCGCAGAAGACGAGGTTTTTCAGCGCGTGGGCCGCCAACAGCGACAACACGAGCTGTATGCAGTTTGCCTTCGGCAAAGAGCTTACCAAACGCGATCACATCCTGATAACCGATATGCCAGACTTGTTTGTGCAGCGCGACTGGCGAAAGATAATGGATATGCGTACCCACCAGACCCGCAGGATGCGGACCGGCAAAACTTTCGGTTTTCACACCGTCAATATCCCCGCCAGGGATATTGGCATCAGCCCCCGTGCACAGAAAAACGTTGCCCTCGGTCAGGCGTGTTAGCACCTTGAGGCCGTCTTCAAATGCCTGGTTTTCTTCATTGATGACAATTGCTGGATCAGCGCTTAACGGGTGGGTATCCACGGCCGTTACAAAGATATCAGCAGGAATGCTATCAATAGCTGGCGTGCGAGAGAAAGGACGTGTGCGTAACGCTGTCCAAAGTCCCGACTCAACGAGCTGGTCAACGACCAACTGTCGGTCAAGCTGCGCTAAAGAAGCGCGATCATGAGAAGCAAATGCCATCGCTTCTTCATTCTCGTCAACTTTAATAACGACAGATAGCAGGCGACGCTTTTCGCCACGGTTAATGGATACTACTTCACCGCTTGCAGGTGCCGTAAAACGGACACCCTCAATTTTTTTATCGGTAAAGAGCAGCTGGCCCAGTTTGACCTTATCCCCTTCCTGAACTTCCATGGTTGGCTTCATGCCAACGTAGTCAGTGCCCAGGATTGCCACGTAACGCACAGGCTGCGCATCTTCAATACGCTGCTCGGGCGCTCCCGTGATGGGGAGATCCAGGCCTTTTTTGACTTCGATCATAGTCTCGCCCAGTTGATGGATCGGATATACGAAGGTAAGGGGTTCGAATGCTTATTTTCTGTTCAGTGAATTGTTGTTTTCTGTCAGATCGTTACCAGTCAGGCCCAAGCACGCTTGAACCACCCCGAAAAATCTACAACATTATAAAGATAAGCGCGGACAATGACCACATCCCTGATGCCCACATAAAGTGTTACATGCCATCCATGACACTTGATTTTACAATTAAAAACGCCACCCGAAGGTGGCGTTAAGCAATCCAGACGCGATGAAAAAAGCTATTCCGCAGCTAATTCACCGGCATAGAGGCACTATGCGTGGCGTGGCAGTTTTAAAAACTGTACGTTCGACATTTGCTGCAGGATACGAATAACCTGGCAGCTGTAGCCAAACTCATTGTCGTACCATACGTACACAACCACGTGATTACCGTTAGCAATCGTTGCTTTTGCGTCCACGATGCCAGCATGGCGGTTGCCAACGAAGTCCGATGAAACCACTTCAGCAGAGTCCACGTAATCAATCTGCTTCTGATAAGACGAATCAATGGACATACGGCGCAAATAGTCATTCAGCGCGGCAGCATCGGTTGGCTTATCTAATGTCAGATTCAAAATGGCCATCGAAACGTTCGGCGTCGGCACGCGAATCGCATTGCCCGTTAGCTTGCCTTCCAATTCAGGTAGCGCTTTTGCTGCGGCTTTGGCCGCACCCGTTTCGGTTAACACCATGTTAAGCGCCGCACTGCGGCCACGACGATCACCCTTATGATAGTTATCAATCAGGTTCTGGTCGTTGGTGTAAGCATGAACAGTTTCCACATGACCGGTGGTGACCCCGTACTGATCATTGAGCACCTTTAGAACGGGCACAATGGCATTGGTGGTACAGGAAGCCGCCGATACAATACGGTCATTCTCACCAATGGTCGCGTGGTTAACACCGTAAACGATATTTTTAATATCGCCCTTACCTGGCGCCGTTAGTAGCGCCTTGGCCACGCCTTTACACTCCAGGTGCTGACCCAAGCCAGCCTCATCGCGCCAAATACCGGTATTATCAACAATGACCGCGTTTTTGATGCCATAAGTGGTGTAATCGATTTCGCTGGGTGAGTCAGCGTAAATAACCTGAACCACATTGCCATTTACAGTAAGCGTACGCGCTTCGGCATCAACAGAAATAGTGCCTTCAAACGGGCCATGCACCGAGTCACGACGCAGTAAGCTGGCACGCTTTTCAAGGTCTTTACCCACATCGCCACGCCCACGCACCACAATCGCGCGCAAACGCAACAGGTTTCCGCCACCGGCTTTTTCAACCAGCACGCGCGCCAGCAGACGACCAATGCGCCCAAAACCGTAAAGTACAACGTCCTGCGGCTCGCCTTTACTGGCTCCCGGCTGATAACCGCCAATGATATCCTGCAGTTCGTTATGCAAGAATGCGCTTAAATCACCACCGCCCTGCTTTTTAAACATGACCGCCAGCTTACCCACATCAACATGAGCAGGCCCCAGATTAAGCGCGCTCATCGCTTCAACGATGGGGAAGGTGTCCTCAACCGACAGTTCTGTTCCTTCAATTTTGCGCACAAACCGATGATCTTTCAGGATACGAATAACGGACTGGTTGATCAGCGAGCGCCCATACATGGTAGCCACAACATTGTTATGCCGATAAAGGCGCCCAACAAGCGGGATCATCTGTTCGGCCAGAGCCTGGTTGTTCTGCCATTCCTCAAAAACGTTTTCGAGAGCTTGCTGACTCACATGCGGCCTCATTGGGTAATGATAAGGTAGTGATAAAAGGTTTCAGGCGCATTATCCCGGCCTTATTAGCTACTCGCAATGGAAGGATGGTCGCACACGTTGTAGGGGTATTACAGGAATAGAGGTTTGACTACAAACACAAAATAGGCTCTCACACTAACAGTAATGTTTTGGCCCTCTAACTGAAAGAGGCGATCGTGTATGATCCAGTATCCGTTTCAGCGCAAAATGATACCTGACTATGCCTTCATTCTCTCTGCTCGAACCGCCTCAGCCACACGGGGCTCGCGACACGCTTTTCTGGACAGCGCCCCCGGGTAGTGCGTCTGCACTGGCGTTAACCCAGGTAGCTTCTAGCGCCCCGCTGCTGGTAATTACACCCAACACGGCCAGCGCTCAACGTCTGGAACAAGACCTGGCGTTCTACAGCGATGTCCCAGTACTGCCATTCCCTGATTGGGAAACCCTTCCCTACGACAGTTTTTCTCCGCATCAGGATATCGTCTCGGCCCGCTTGCGCACGTTACGCCAGCTACAAGACGGTGTTCGCGGCATTGTATTGGTGCCTATTAATACATTAATGCAGCGCCTTCCCCCGGTCTCGTATATCGCGGGGCGTGTAATGACGCTGAACGCGGGCGCCAAGCTTAACCGGGATACCTTTAGGGAGTCGCTTACCCGGGCAGGGTATCGCGCCGTTGAAACCGTGTACGAGCCTGGCGAATACGCCATACGCGGCGCACTAATTGATCTTTTTGCGATGGGGATGGATGAGCCGATTCGTATCGACTTATTTGATGATGAGATCGACACACTTCGTCATTTTGACCCTGGCAGTCAACGCTCAACGGGCAAGATAGACACGCTGGAACTACTTCCTGCCCATGAGTACTCGCTTAGCCGCAGCGCAATCGCCTGCTTTCGCGAGCAGTTTGAAACCCTGTTCGATGTCGACCCTCGTCAGTGCCCGCTCTATAACGACGCTCTTAAAGCCATACCTTCGCCTGGGCTCGAGCACTATTTGCCGCTATTTTTTGACGAAACGGCGTCTTTGTTTGATCACGTAACCGATGATACGCGGGTGGCGCTGCTACCCGGCGTTTTCCAAGCCGCCGAACAGCACTGGCAATCCATTGAAGCGCGCTACATCAATTTGGGCGTTGACCCTACCCGCCCACTACTGCCGCCTCGCCGGGCATTTTTCCCGGTTAGCGATGTATTTTCGGCGATCAAATCACGCCCTCGTATTGAACTCACTGAAGACGAAGCGCATCGTCATGCCTTAATGCCAGAAGCAAAAGCGCTCCCGCCGCTGGCCATTAATGCACGAGCCAAACAGCCACTGAGTGAATTGGAAGGTTTTTTAAATAACGAACCTGATACACGGGTCCTGTTTGTCGCTGAATCACGCGGGCGGCGCGAAGCATTAGAGGAAGTGCTTGCACCGCTCACCCTGTCACTGCCTTATGTTGATAGCTTTCAGTCATTTCTTAAAAGCCAACACCCCTTCGCGATCACGGAAAGCCTGGTAGATAGCGGCTTATGGCTTACTGACCCTAGCCTTGCCATTATTAGCGAAACGGAACTGTTTGGCGAAGTCGTTCGCCAAAGCCGACGGCGTGAAAAAGTCACTGATGACAATGAATTAGCGGTTCGCCACCTTTCAGAACTTCGCGAAGGGGCACCCGTTGTTCATCAGGCGCATGGGGTAGGACGTTACCTGGGGCTAGAAACCCTCGCGGCCGGCGGTCAGGCCAACGAATTTTTAGCCCTCTCTTACGCCGATGGCGCCAAGCTTTATGTACCCGTTGACAGCCTTCACCTTATTTCACGCTACAGCGGCGCTGATGATGAGCTGGCACCGCTGCATAAGCTGGGTTCTGATCAATGGGAAAAGGCGCGCCGTAAAGCGGCCGAAAAGATTCGCGATACTGCCGCTGAATTGCTGGATGTTTACGCAAGACGAGAAGCCCAGCAAGGGGTTGTCTATGAAGCGCCAAGCGATGAGTACGTGCGCTTTTCCGCTAGCTTTCCGTTTGAAGAAACGCCTGATCAACAAGCGGCCATTGAAGCCGTCATTGAGGACATGGTTTCTCCGCAGTCCATGGACCGCGTGGTATGTGGTGATGTTGGGTTTGGCAAAACCGAAGTGGCCATGCGTGCCGCGTTTCTGGCCGTGCAGTCAGGTCGCCAGGTCGTCGTTCTCGTGCCGACCACGCTGCTCGCCCGCCAGCACTTTGAAAACTTCCGTGACCGCTTTGCCGATACGGCCGTCAATATCCGTTTGATCTCGCGCTTTACGGCGGGCAAAGAGATGACCCAGACGCTCGAAAGCATCAAAAACGGTCAAACCGATATCGTGATTGGCACCCATAAGCTGCTCTCCAAAAGTGTTGAGCTACCTCAAATGGGTCTACTAATTATCGATGAAGAGCACCGCTTTGGCGTTGCACAGAAAGAAAAGCTTAAAACCCTGCGTGCAGAGATTGATATTCTCACCCTCACCGCCACCCCTATCCCGCGTACACTTAATATGGCGATGAGCGGCATTCGGGATCTTTCTATTATTGCGACACCGCCCGCTCGCCGCTTGTCAGTTAAAACATTTGTACAGCAGCGTGATAACAGCATTATTAAAGAAGCCCTGCTACGGGAAATACTTCGCGGTGGTCAGGTCTACTTCCTTCACAACGAAGTAAAGACGATTGAAAACGCGGCTCAACAGATCCGCGAACTGGTGCCAGAAGCTCGCGTAGCCGTGGCGCATGGCCAGCTCCCTGAACGCAGCCTTGAACGCGTAATGTCGGACTTTTACCATCGCCGTTTTAATGTATTGGTATGCTCAACGATCATTGAAACCGGCATTGACGTACCCAGCGCCAATACCATTCTCATAGAACGAGCCGACAAGTTTGGCCTGGCGCAGCTGCACCAACTACGAGGACGCGTAGGCCGCAGCCACCACCAGGCCTATGCTTACCTGCTTACGCCTCCCCCCAAGGCCATCACGCGCGATGCGGTTAAACGCCTTGAGGCTATAAGCGCCTCTGATGACCTTGGCGCTGGGTTTACTCTGGCAAGCCACGACATGGAAATTCGTGGCGCAGGTGAGCTACTAGGAGATGAACAAAGCGGCCAAATGGAAACTATTGGCTATACTCTTTATATGGAAATGCTGGATCGAGCAGTGAAAGCAATCCGTGCTGGCAAAACACCTAATATTGAGGCGCCCTTCAATACTGGCGTAGAAATTAGCCTGAACCTGCCAGCACTGATTCCAGATGACTATATTCATGATGTACAGCAGCGGCTTGTTATGTATAAGCGCATTGCCAATACACAAAGCGATAGTGAGCTTAAAGAACTACAGGTCGAGCTCATTGACCGCTTCGGCCTCCTGCCACAGCCGTTGAAGAACCTGATACGTCAAACAAAGCTACGCCAACGCGCAGAGCAGCTGGGTATTAGCCGTATTGAAGCAGGCGAAAGCCGTGGCCGGGTGCTGTTTGATGGCACAACGAAGGTCGACCCACTCACCCTGGTTACGTTGATTCAAACATCGCCCAAGCACTATCGCCTGGATGGTTCAGACACCTTGCGGTTTGAATTTACCATGGAAAACAGCGATCAGCGTTTCGAGCAAGTTGAAGCACTTATAACGACCCTTAATCAAAAAGTAGCGGCGGCGTGAACCTTGGGGCAAACTGACGGCAAGCAACCATTGTTTGCCCGTTTACGCGTACTAGCAGTGCACTAACTTATTAGGAAAGATCATGAACATTCGTCACAAATTCAACCTTTGGGGTCCTACCAGCCTGGCAGTATTGTTGGCAGCCTCCCTTACTGGCCCTGCTTATGCGCAAACCGCATCTGAACAAGCAGAAAACGCGCCCGCGATCGCCGATGAATCCGTGGCAAGCGCTGAGCAGGTTGCCGACACGCGTGAACTCCCCCGCGGGCATTTTCGACTCCCTGACCAAGGCGACATTATCGGTGAGTCGTATACCATCACGGTTGACGACCCCGCTGAGACTCTCATTGATATCGCTCGTCGTCATAATATCGGCTACGAAGAAATTCGCATGGCCAACCCCGGCGTCAGCATGTGGGTGCCTGGCGAAGGAACGGAAATCGTTATTCCAGCCCAATATATTTTACCGCCTGCACCACGTGAAGGGGTTGTTGTTAACCTTTCCGAACTGCGTCTGTATTACTACCCTGCCGACAACCCGGGCATCGTTGAAACGTATCCGGTGAGCGTGGGCCGTGAAGAGTTTGCAACCCCCGTTGGCATTACACGCACGACCATTAAAGTAAAAGACCCGGCGTGGGCCCCTCCTGCCTCCATGCGTCGTGAAGCGGCCGCTCGCGGCGAGCCAGCGCCCTCCGTAGTGCCTGCTGGGCCGGACAATCCTTTGGGCGAACATGCCATCCTGCTTGCCATGCCGAGCTACTTGATTCATGGCACCAACCGCCCTGATGGCGTTGGCATGCGCGCCAGCCGCGGCTGCATTCGTATGTACCCTGAAGACATTAAGTCACTCTACGAGCGCCTGCCAAGCGGTACGCAAGTAAACCTGATGGATGCGCCTTTTAAAGCTGGCTGGGCAGCGGATGGCACACTATTCGTGCAGTCCTACCCGCAGCTTGAAGAGAACGTGGGTGACTTTGAACCGCTCCTGGATGCCATTGATCGCGTTGATGCACTAACGGAGGACCAGGTAGCTGTCGACTATGCCAAAGTAAAAAGCGCCGTAGAATCACCTAACGGCCGTTTTGTAGCCCTTTATGGCCCTCAGGCACAGTCAACCGTAGAAGAGGAGCCTGCCAGCCGTAACAGCCTGCTTGAGGAGGTAGAACTTAGCCACCTACAAGCGACTGAAGAAGATGCTTAATCTAAAATAGACAAGCAATAAAAAACCCCGCCGAGGCGGGGTTTTTTTACATCTTCAGCAACCGCTGAGTCAAACATCAACCCAGTGGTCCAAGCAGAATTACTTCTGCATGGAGCGCTGGAACATGCGGTTCATTTCTTCACGGTTTTGCTCAGTCATCTGCAGTGCAGCATTCGCGTCACGCTGTGCCTGGTTTGCAGTGTTCAGAGCTTGTGAAGCCATGCTGCGTGCTTCTGCGGCATCAGCCTGTGCAGATTCAGCAGTCATGCGAACTTCTTCCAGAGCGCTGGTAGAAGCACAGCCAGCCAGGATTGCCAGAGAAGCGGCAGCGGCGGTCATTTTCAGAGTCGTTTTCAAAGTCATAATGTTCTCCTTGAGTCTTCCTTGGGTACAACGTTAAGGGTATGACAAACCTAGGCTAATTGCTTAGCTGCGCTTTGTCTACCTGCGGTGCAGGTTCTTTTCAGTGACTTGTGCATGAGCACGCTAGTCAAACGCTGTTTTATAATAGACCACAACGCTTGTCTATAGCCACTTGTAGAAAACCTCTTACTTCCTTCAACAACATAAGACTAGCCGATCACGACGCGAGTGCCAATATCAACAAGCTGCACAACTCGCTCAATTTGCTCATTTGTTACCGCCACGCACCCTTGAGTCCAGTGGTAACGGCTATGAACATCAGGGTCTGCACTGCCGATACCATGAACACCAATGGCTCCACCCAGCGCCGTATTTTGCGGGGGATGGCCATAACGGCGGTAATAGTCGAAATAGGCTTCATAATCGCTTTGCGAGTATATGCCATTTTCTAACGCCATCCGCGCATGGGCCGGCGTAGGATAATCGATACCGATAAAGATATGCCATCGACTTTCGTAATTAAAACGATTAATACGAAATTCGCCCAGTGGCGTAACGTTATCCCCCCTTACCCGCTGCGTTTTCGCACCTGAGCGACCCAGCGAAACCGGGCTAAAAAGCTCCACCAGCGTATCGCCACGATACACGCTAAGTGTAGATTCTTGATCATTTATCAATAACCATACTTCGTTGCTGTAGCGGGGCAAATGAGCCCGGGACAGCAACGTCTCAACCAGGTCTATCGGCTGTGAGTTTAGCGTAGCATTTGACGTAGCAGCGCTGGCAACTACTGGCCAGCCAAGCGCCAGCGCTAAAAAGCGGCGACGGTTTAAAGGCATAGGTTAGCTCTCAAAAACAGGTTAGCTCAGCACTGGCCAACTAAGCATTTCTTGAAGGTGTTATACCTTATATACACCGCGTCTGTCAGCGATTTTGAGAACAATTTAACCATGTGGACACGCCAAGCCCTGCCAATGAACCGCTAGTCAACGCAGCGCTAAATATCGTCAAACTTTTGCATGCTGCTGACCAGCTTACGAATTTCTGCTTCGTGCCCCTCTGCCAGCGCATTAAAAAACTCCGCTTCTGGCGGTATAGCGGCTCTGGAAGCGCGATGCTCATAGAGCGCTTGAAGCTTTCGATTGGACTCAACGGCCATGCGCGCTATTTCATCGACTGAATTCCATTCAGACTTTTCCGTAAGGCGCTCAAGCTCAGGCGGCTGAGGAAACTCACTTGACTCATCAAACCAGGTCTCCAATACGTCTCTATGATCAGAACCATCATGAAACAAGTCATCAAGCCCCTGCTGCATTCGAAGCTCTCGGCTGGCTAGATAAGTCAGCACCATGGTCAAACGCTCGTTATCTGTCTTATCGGCCGCCTCGCTGTACTGACGAGCCATACGCTTGTGAAAACCTTCAGCCCATACGACTAAGTCCTTGACCTGGTTGTAGCGCATCCGTGTCTCCTTTTCAGTCGTTCTATCATCTCGGTAACAGTATGCTGCTTTATGAGCGTAGCCGGTCAGGATAGATTCGTCATGTGACAGCTCACCACTCCTGGCTTGTCTCCCTTAGGGCGGCTATTTCCTGCTTGGCATCGCTTATGTAATCAAGCAATTGCTCTCCCAAGCGTTTCTGACTCCCCATGGCGATCATGGCGGGATTAGTGACGGTGCGCCGTGCAGCCCCGTCGCTGCTGTGCAACTGCTCTAATTTGAACGCCAGCCAGTTTAGCCAACTACCCGGTTCACGCATCACATCACGCAGCCGCTGAAGCTCTGCCATGGGCGGACCATCAAGGGCTAATAACTCACGCCAGGCATGGTTTTCCAGACGAGCATGTTCGGTGACTTCTTTAAGCAGCGAACACAACGCTAATTCAAACAGAGCCAAGGTGCTCTCTTCGAGCGCCATTTGACGAGCGACCGCATGCTCATCCTCACCAACAGGCATACTTACCAGCAGCTCGGCCTGATAGAGCAGTTGATTAGTACGGGAGCGGTCGCTCATTTACGCTTGTCCTCTACGTGCCACTTGCCTGCATCAAACGTTGCTTTCCATCCCGTGGCTTTGCCTTCTTCATCGGTCATCACGTACTGCTCTTTGCTTTTACGCGAAAAACGAATTTGAGCTGGACGACCATCCGGGTCTTCGCTGGGCGCTTTGAGAATGAAGTGATACTTCTCAGGTAGCTCGTCAGCATGAGCTTTCAGCTCCTTCACCAACGGCGGACGCGTTTCACGATTTTTAGGGAACTTACTGGCTGCTAAAAACAGGCCGCTTGCCCCATCGCGCAATACGTAGTGGTCATCCACTTTCTGACAGGCAAGTTCCGGCATCGGAATCGGGTCCATCTTGGGCGGCGCCACTTCACCATTTTTCAATAGCTTGCGAGTGTTCTTACACTCGCTATTGGTACAGCCAAAGTACTTGCCAAAGCGGCCGGACTTGAGCTGCATTTGTGAACCGCACTTATCGCATTCGATAACCGGGCCATCGTAGCCTTTGATCTTGAACTTGCCCTGCTCTATCTCATAACCATCACAGTCAGGGCTATTACCGCAGATATGCAGCTTGCGGGTTTCATCAATCAGGTAGTTATCCATTGCCGTGCCGCACTTATGGCACCGATGTTTGGCACGCAAGGCGTTGGTTTCGGCCTCTTCACCGGCATCCGCCGCTACTGCTTCCTCACCCGGAATCAAATCGATCGTGGTTTTGCAGCGCTCTTTGGGCGGCAGGTTATAGCCACTGCAACCTAAAAAAACGCCGGTAGATGCAGTACGAATCTGCATCTTGCGGCCACACGAGGGGCAGTCAATATCGGTTGGCACGGGCTGGTTGGGACGCATCCCATCATCGCTTTCTGCCTTGGCAAGCTCTTCACGAAATTCACCATAGAAGGCATCGAGTAGCGCTCGCCAGTTGCGTTCGCCTTCAGCGACCTCATCCAGGCTATCTTCCATACGTGCGGTAAAAGAGAAGTCCATCAAGTCAGGAAACGACTCTTTCAGGCGCTCGGTAACGATATCCCCCAGTTTCTCGGCATAAAAACGCCGATTTTCCAACTGCACGTAGCCGCGATCCTGGATCGTCGAAATTATCGACGCGTAGGTAGAAGGACGACCAATCCCTTGTTTTTCAAGCTCTTTAACCAGGCTTGCCTCGGTATAACGCGCCGGGGGCTTGGTAAAGTGCTGCTGAGGGTCCAGCGTTTCCATCGCCATCGGCGTGCCTTTGGGCAAATCGGGCAGCGTCTGGTCTTCGTTTTTACCGCTCGGTTTCATGACCCGCGTATAGCCGTCAAACTTCAGAACACGCCCTTTAGCGCGTAGATCGTAGCCATCCACTTCCACGCTCAATGTGCTCGACAGATATTCGGCCGGCGTCATCTGGCAGGCGACGAACTGACGCCAGATCAACTCATACAAACGCTCAGCATCGCGTTCCATAGCCGCTAAATCGGTTGCCTTGCGCTCAACGCTGGATGGGCGAATCGCTTCGTGAGCTTCCTGAGCACTCTCTTTGCTGCTATAGCGATTGGGCGTCTCGGGCAGGTAGCGTTCACCGTACTCGCTGCCAATAAACTCACGCGCACTTTCAACCGCATCCTTCGAGAGGTTGGTAGAGTCGGTACGCATATAGGTGATATAGCCCGCTTCATACAACCGCTGGGCCATAGTCATGGTTTTCTTGACCGAGAAGCCCAGGCGCCCACTGGCCGCCTGCTGCAACGTAGAGGTAATAAACGGCGCCGTTGGTTTGGAGCTGGTCGGCTTATCTTCGCGCGAGGTAATCGCAAGCTTTGCATTACGCAACGCCGCAATACGCGACATCGTGTCTTGCTCAGACGTCGGCTTGAAGGCCTTACCATCCTGCTTGGCGAGTGCAAAGCGCACCAGTTCGCCGTCTGGTGAGACTAAATCCGCGTGCACATCCCAAAATTCCTCAGGGATAAACGCGCGAATATCCCGCTCGCGCTCAACAATAAGACGTACTGCGACAGATTGAACGCGGCCAGCGGAGAGGCCACGGGCCACTTTGGCCCACAGCAGCGGCGACAGCATAAAGCCCACCACGCGGTCCAAGAACCGCCGCGCCTGCTGAGCTTCTACACGAGGAATATTGAGCGCACCAGGGGCTTTAAACGCATCCTGGATCGCATTTTTAGTGATTTCGTTAAAGACCACACGCTTATAACGGCTGTCGTCTCCACCAATGGTTTCCCGCAAGTGCCACGCAATGGCTTCCCCTTCGCGGTCCAAATCCGTTGCCAGATAAACGGCATCTGCCTTTTCAGCAAGTTTCTTTAACTCAGCCACTACCTTTTCTTTGCCCGGTAGCACTTCATACTGGGCTTCCCAGCCGTTGTTGGGATCAATACCCATACGCCGAATTAACTGATCGTGGCTCTTGCGCTTTTTATACTCTGCCTTCTCTTCCGCCGACATTTTACGTGTTGCCGCGGCTTGGCGAGCGCGCTCCTTGGGGTCGGAAGCAGCCTTGCCCGAGCCGCTGGTCGGCAGGTCACGAATGTGACCCACGCTCGACTTGACGATGAAATCGTTGCCGAGATACTTATTAATCGTCTTCGCTTTCGCTGGCGACTCGACGATGACCAGTGACTTGCCCATAGTGCTCCACTTTTCTATTGCTTGGGCCGAGAGCCCGCGCTCTGAATACGGTACCGCATGGTTTTGAGTTTGCGGCGTTATTTCACTCGCCGAGACAAACATACGGATGAAAAAATGCGCCTACCCTACCCCAGGCCTTCACTTAGCGCCAGTGTCAACCGAACAGTAGTGAGAAAAGCTTACTTTTTTATACCGAAGTAGCTAGACACTAGACTGACGTTACGAGATCAGCAACCTACTATTTCTTTCATAAGCAGAACGCCCCTACGGTAAAGTAGAGGCGTTCTTTTTCAATCAGGATCGATTAACGTTTGCGGGGACCCTTGCCTTGACTCACTGGCGTGTCGGTCTTTTTGGCCTCACCCGGTGGGCTCTCAACCGTGGTTGCCTTATTGACGGCCGTTTTTTTGACCGCAGGCTTGGCCGGGCGCGCTTTATCAAACAACGCTTTTACCTGTACAAAACGTTCTGCCGCGTGTTCAGTAAGCTCACCGCTTGCTGCAAACACCTGCTCCAGGTTTTTAATATAGCCATCAATCGCACTGTTGCTTTCACCGGCCAGTAACTCAGGTAGCGTATTCAGCGCCCTTTCACGATCAAGTTTTAAAATAAAAAATTGCTCGCGCACCAACCGCTTGAATTCGCAAAGCTCGATGTCTGACTCAAGCTTCGTCCTTGTGGCACGTAACTGCTTGAAGTTGCGCTCATCGGTGGAGGGTGCTCCACCCAACACGTAGATTAATGAGCGCATAATCGCTTCATGCGCGCCCCCTTGGGCAATGCGCTCACCTAACTCTTCCCGGCGCCGCGCCAGGAAGCGACGATGCTCAGGCTCAGCGCCCGGCCTCCTGCGGTGTACATGCGCATCACCATAAAGTCCGACAGCCGCCTGTAGCAGTGGCTGGCCATAGACATCCATAAACAGACGCTCTGTACTGCTATCACGCAGATCCCGCCAGGCATTCAAGGCGGCTACGATCTGGTCAGAATGCATCGTCTCTAGCGCTTTAAAGAGATTATCTGGACCAATTTCCTGACGATTCTTGCGTATTGCTTCCGCCATTACCGGCAGGGCGACAGATAAAGGATTGCGGTCCGACAGCAGCTTGTAGCCCAAGCGGATAGGATGCATACGCCGAATAAAGCGCGCTGCTTCTGGCGTCATTATGGCCCGCAACCAGGGCTGCACATACAAACGATACAAGCCCAAATTTATCTCGGAAATTCGGGCAACCGTCGCGAAACGCCGGTCATCGTCCGCATCATGGTGTACTTCACAATCCAGCTCTTCAAAGTTACGCGGCGTAAATTCCAATAAGTAGTCACGCTCATACAACGCGGCATCGCTACCCTCTGGCGCCTCGGTAACCGAGGTTTCATACAGCCCCGGTGGCAGCACATCGATGTAGTCCATATTGGCAGTAAATTCAGAGTGCTCTTTGCGGGATACGCTGCCGGATACGAAGATCCCCAAATGGCCGGTCGTATCATGCATGCAGTAGACGATGGTTTGGTCGTTGGCGATGATATCATCGGTATCTTCGTATAAATCACGAATCCAGCCCAGCGCCTGAGGGGGCGGGGTAATGTCGTCACCGCGCGAACAGAACACCACCACCGGTGAACGTAGATTACGCAGATCAATCCGCCGCCCGTCACGGGTTACCAGTTGGGCCGTCGACAACCGGTTACCGACAAATAAATTATCGACGATGTACTGGATTTCTTCGCCACCCAGAACCACGTGCCCGCCCCACCAGCGCTCAAAATCAAGATAACGCTCAGTTTCTGTGTCGATGTTAGCGTACAGGTGGTACTGCTTTTTCCAGTACGTATTGGCAGGATTCAAGCGCTCAAAGTTTTGCACCAGCCAAGCGCCATCGAATAAGCCGTTACCCATATCACTGGTGAATGCCGTGATCCAGCTCCCCCCCGTCATGCCGCCGGTATAACGCATGGGCGCATTGCCATGCTCCCCCGCCCAGTAAGAGAGTGGCGCCCCCGCGATCAAGATAGGCCCAAAAACGTCCGGCTCAAGTGCGGCTGCCATCATCAACTGCCAGCCCGCTTGGCAATTGCCTACCACCATGGGCTTTTCACTTATATCAGGATGCAGCTCAATCACATGGCGTAGAAAAGCAACTTCTGCCTCGACAACGTCCTCAACCGTTTGCCCCGGCTCAGGGAAGGGCAAGAAGCCAATAAAGTAACAAGGATGCCCTGCTTTTAATGCCACGCCTAACTCACTGTCAGGCTTAAAGCCACCAATACCAGGGCCGTGCCCTGCACGCGGGTCAACCACCACGAACGGGCGCTTGCGGGGGTCAGCGACGGTATCTTCAGGGGGCAATACACGCAGCAATTCATAGTTGGTAGGCTGGGCAAGCGTGCGACCATCAAGCAGCACTTCGGTTTTGAACCCAAGCACACTCGGCTTGGTTTGTTCCATGTGCTCCAGGTACTGGTTGCCACGCTCGCGCATTACATCCCAATAGAGCACGCTACGCTCAACGCTATCTCGCCAGTAATCGGCCGCGGCACGCCCAAACCCAAAGGGGTCCATGAAAGAGGACAGCGTCTCACTGCCCGGTAGCAACGTGGAGGAATCGTTTGACTGTCCCCAACAGGTACGTGTTAATGAGTTAGCGGTAAGCAAAGGGTTGGCGAGAAAATTCATAGGGTCTCCCTAGGGTGAATGCGCTGGCGATCAACCTAAAAACCATGATGCTGCGATGCAATATAGCTTAAGCCACTTCTCAACAGACGTCGATGGGTAACACCACTGATTTACCGCAAGCGCTGCAAACTAGCGACACGGCAGGCATAAACAGTGGTAGCATTTTTAGGTAGCGTTAGTAATTCGTAACGCTCGCCGTATTATTCGCCGCCGGAGGGCAATTCTCTTGAGGTTGTTATGTCATCCCCTAAGCTGCTCAATCGCCTAACGTTTCGTCAATTACAAGTCTTCCAGGCGGTATATCGCCAACGCTCTTACTCACGCGCAGCAGAACAGCTAGGGCTTACCCAACCCGCCGTCAGCGCTCAGATACGCCAACTGGAGCAGGCACTTGGCCAGCCGCTGTTTAAATATGCGGGAAAAACGCTGCATGTGCTGCCTGCCGCCGATACGCTGGCGCTATCAACAAGAGAAATCTTTAGTCAGCTCTCCCGGTTGCAGATGAACCTGTCAGACATCAATGGAAAAATTTCCGGGGAGCTCAACCTGGCCGCCGTGTCGTCAGCGCAGTATATCGTGCCGTATATACTGGCCCGCTTTCGCGCAAGCTACCCTGATATTCATGTGCGCTTAAAGGTGTGTAACCGTAGCCAGGCGCTTGAGCGCTTGGCCGAACAGCAGGATGACCTGGTGATTATGGCCATGGTGCCCGAGGATGATCGCTTAGTCGTGACGCCCATCATCGATAATGAACTAATAGCAGTGGTATGGCCTGACCACCCTTTACTCGCCATGCTGACGCCTACTCTGGCTGATTTTTCCCGCCACTATGTGTTAATGCGCGAACCAGGCTCCGGCGTGCGCAATGCCTTTGAACAGCTTGCTGCTTATCAAAAAGTCGCGCTGCCGCACCGTATTGAGCTCGGTACTAACGAAGCCATCAAACAAGGGGTTATGGCGCATTTAGGCGTGGCCGTGCTGCCACGGCTTGCCGTGCAGCTAGAGCTTGAGCAGGGTCTTTTGTTTGAACTTCCGCTACCGGATTTTCCCATCCGCCGCGCATGGTGCACGGTTTATCGCCTTGAGCGCTTTCCCACACCTGTGGCTGAGCTTTTCATGCGGTTTATTCACGAGCATGTCACTGAGTATCAAGACTACTTTGCAGCATCTCCTAGCCCCTTACCAAGCCACGGTGTTGCCTGTTTGCCCATGCCGGTAAGCTAAGTTGACGGTGTCTTGTTAATCACCAGATATGTTACATTACACCTACTACCTATGTATTAATTAGTAATCTGTTAATTGGCAACGTATTAATCGGCATGATTGGGGGGCAAGCGCTTACGTTTCTATGATAAGCCTTGCCTGCCGCACAGTAGAGAGGCTCTATTCCTATGAGCAACAACCCCACACAGCGTGTACCCAGCGGCCAGAAATTCCGTAATGAACACGGCACAACGGCGATCAAGGATGGCATGAAGGTGCGCAGCGCGCAGGCTGAAGCCCCATCTCTTGAACGCAAGCCCAAATGGCTGCGCGCTCAAATTCCCGGTGGCGAGCGCTTTGAAGCCGTTAAGCGCAATGTCTCTGAGCATCGTCTAAGTACCGTCTGTGCTGAATCACACTGCCCTAACATGGGCGAGTGTTGGAGCAATGGAACTGCCACCATCATGCTGATGGGGTCTGTGTGTACCCGCGCATGCCGTTTCTGCGCCGTTGATACGGGCAATCCCAAAGGCTGGCTGGACCACGAAGAGCCCGAAAACACCGCCAAGTCCGTCGAATTAATGGGGCTTCGCTATATCGTCCTAACATCGGTTGATCGTGATGATCTGGACGATGGCGGTGCGAACCATTACGCAAGCTGTATCCGTGCTATTAAAGCGCGCACACCAGACGTGGTCGTTGAAGCGCTGACACCTGATTTCGATGGTGAACACGCAGCCATTGAGAGCGTTGTGGATTCGGGCCTTGAAGTGTTTGCGCAAAATGTCGAAACCGTTGAACGCCTGACCAGCCGGGTTCGCGACCCCCGTGCAGGCTATCGCAAAACACTCGACGTTCTGGCCTACGCGAAAAAGCATCGCCCCGATGTCATTACCAAAACCAGTATTATGCTGGGTCTTGGCGAAACCGATGAGGAGATCCTGCAAACGTTTGATGATCTTCGTGAAATTGGTGTCGATATTGTGACACTCGGCCAGTATCTGCGCCCCACGAAAAACCACCTGCCGGTTGAGCGCTGGGTAAGCCCTGAAGAGTTTGATCGCTACCGTGTGCTAGGGCTTAAAAAAGGCTTTATGGAAGTACCTTCTGGCCCGCTGGTTCGTTCAAGCTATCGCGCTGACCGAGTGTTCGAAAAGAACAATCTCGGACTGGCCTCACCGGCAGCGATCCCAGGCCAGGAGTCTGACCCTAATATTATTCCCGCCCTAAACGTAGGCTGAAAAAGAATTAAGCACGGACTTAACCAGAGCAAGTCTAAACAAGAAGCCGCCGCGAATATTAACTATCGCGGCGGCTTCTTTTTATGTACTACCATCGCCTGCTTTACGGAAACCACTGCGATTAGCCGATAGTCACCAGCTCTCTGTTCAGCTTCAGTGCCAGTGCAGATGCCAGTTGCTGGCCTACGTGATGCTCATTAGGCAAAGCAACAAGATCAGCCAAGCGAGTGACCGCCATACCTGCGTAGCCACAGGGATTGATGCGCTGAAAAGCAGAAAGGTCTCCATCCACATTCAACGCGACGCCGTGGTAACTGGCTCCCCGCCGAATACGCAAACCCAACGACGCTATTTTGGCCTCGCCCATCGGGCTTTTGACATACACACCCGGTGCATCTGGGCGTGCATGTGCACTGACGCCATAGTCGGCTAACACCGTAATGACTGCATTTTCCAGTGCAGACACCAGGTCACGCACGCCTATTTTACTGCGCCTAACATCCAATAGCGGATACAGCACTATCTGCCCAGGGCCATGATACGTTACCTGCCCGCCACGGTCGGTTTGCACCACAGGTATGTCGCCTGGCATCAGTAGATGCTCAGGTTTGCCTGCCTGCCCTTGGGTGAAGACAGCGTCATGCTCTACCAGCCAGAACTGATCCGGCGTCTCACTGTCACGAGAATCCGTCAGGGCGCGCATTTCTTCCCAGACGGGCAGATACGGCCTGCGACCCAAGCAGTGCAGCTCAACAGGTGCAGAACTACTCACTCACAACACCATATGAACACGGCCAGTGGCTTTTAGCTCTTCAAACAGTTGGCTAATTTGCTGCTCGCTGGTCGCATTAATCGTGATGCGAACGGATTGAAAACGACCGTTTCGACTATCCACCACTTGCAGCGTCGATTCATCAAAATCCGGTGCGTGACGCACCACGATTTGACAAACACAAGCCGTAAAATCCTCAGCAGCATCACCCACTATTTTTAAAGAGTAGTCACAAGGAAAAGTGATCTTGGGGGCTTCTTCTGCCACCGGCTCGCGCAGGTCTCGAAATCCCTTTTTCGTATCCTTAGTCATAACGCGCCTTTTATTGAAGGTAAAAAAGGCCCAGGACGCACCTGAGCCGAATCACTTAGTCAGTGAAGTTCGCAATTAAACCGCTGAAGAAGCGCTGAACCTGATCAAAAAGGCGTTTAAACAGCCCGCCCTCTTCCACATTTTCAAGTGCTACCAATTGGCGCTCGCCAACCATCTCTTCACCCAAGTAGACCTCTAGCGTGCCCACATCATCACCTACCGCAATAGGTGCTTGTAAGTCAGAGTGTAGATTAAGACGAGCACGCAGCTCTTCATTACGGTTGCGCGGAAGAGTCATAAACACTTCTTCATCCACCCCCGCACGCAATTCGTTAATGTCACCCCCCCAAACACGCGGCGTTGCAAGCACAGCACCACGCTCGTAGAGATTCATGGTTTCGTAGAAGCGAAAACCATAGCTTAAAAGCTTCTGAGTTTCCTGCGCGCGCGCTTCATCCGAATTGGTGCCCATCACAACAGAAATAAGCCGCATACCGTCGCGCTCAGCTGACGACACCAGGCAGTAGCCCGCAGCATCTGTCCACCCCGTTTTCAAACCATCTACTGACGGGTCACGCCACAACAGGCGGTTACGGTTGGGCTGATCAATTCCGCCATAAGAGAAGTGACGCTGCGAGTAAATGGCATAATGCTCAGGGTAATCATTAATAATATAACGTGAAAGTCGCGCCATATCGTGAGCCGTCGAGTAGTGATTCTCGTCGGGAAGGCCGGTTGCATTCTCAAAATGGGTATTTTCCATTCCCAAACGTGCCGCATGCTGGTTCATTAGATCAGCAAAAGGAGCTTCCCCACCTGCCAAGTGCTCAGCCATGGCCACGCTGGCATCATTACCGGATACAATAACAATACCGTGCAGTAGATCATCCACGCGGACCTGATTGCCCACTTCGATAAACATTTTCGAACCGCCGGTGCGCCAAGCATTTTCACTGACGTTAACCAAATCGTCCTCTTGAATGGTACCGCGGTCTAACTCGCGCTCTACCAAATAGGCCGTCATGAGCTTGGTCAAGCTTGCTGGCGCCAAGCGCTCATCCGAGTTGTGTTCGACTAGAATTCGTCCGCTATTGGCATCCATTAAAATCCAGGAACTAGCAGCAAGCTGCGGAGCGGCTGGAATAATCGTTTGCGGCTGAGGTATGACTTGAGCCGCAGCCGGCAACGCAACAGCCGTCATGGCCGCAAACAAACATAATTGGGCAGAGCGGCGAATCGACACGAATACATTCATCACTAACATCTCACTTGCAAGAAAGTGGCGCTAAGCACCAAAGAATATAAAAAATGAATTATCTCACGATAAAAACTTGAGGAAACCCCGCTTGACGAAGTGCTTCCCGAGCCTGGGTCTCTTGAGCCGGTGTTACTGGCCCCACCTGCACACGATGCACATTAGCCTCATTCATTACACGAACGCTGTGAGGCAATTCGTCTGTCAATCGCTGGCTAAGCTTACGAGCGCTATCAGCGCTTCCCAGCGCAGCAATCTGAAGGTAATAGCCGTCTGACACCTCACCCTCAGCGGGGTTATTAGAGGCCACAGACGGGGCTGCTTGAGGTACGGGTGCGGCTGGCGTGGGCTCGGCAACGGGCGCATCCGCATTCGGCGCAGTACTCGCGGGCGCTCCGCCGCGCTCAGCTAGCCAACGGTCAGGCTCAATGGCCTCGACTTTTACTCGTCCTGTTCCATTATCCAATATGCCCAACCGGGCGGCGGCTGCGTAAGAAAGATCTATTTCTCTATCGCTATGAAAGGGACCACGGTCGTTAACACGGACAATCACCGACTGCCCGCTGTCCAGGCTGGTAACGCGTGCAAAGGTGGGCAACGGTAGCGAGCGATGCGCCGCCGACATTTTATACATGTCGTAAATCTCGCCATTTGAGGTCGCATAGCCATGAAATTTTTCGCCGTACCACGAGGCCAAACCTTGCTTGGCATAGCCAGAAGCATCCGGCATTACATGGTACTTTTCACCCCATACTTCATAGGTTGGGCGGTTGCCTCCCGCAGAACGCGGTTCATTACGTGGTACAGCATCCGGCACGGTGGATACATCCGGCGGCGCAACAGGATACGCATCCCCATGCATGGCATAGCGCCCACCTCCACTGGCAGTAGTACTTGCGGCGGGTGCAGCGTCAGGTTGAGTTTGAGATGGCGTAGCAACACGCTGAGCTTCACGATTCGCGCAGCCGCTTACCAATATTATCAAGGCGATCATACTGCCTACTTGCCAGGTCCTTGATTGCAACATGTTCATCCTTGTTCCTCAGCCTGCTGTTGAATGGCCTCAGCTAACTCTGTCACTGCCATGGCGTATAAATGACTGTGGTTATAGCGTGTAATAACATAAAAGTTGTTTTCACCCAGCCGATAGCGTAGCTGTCCATCATCCATCTCAAACACCAAGGGCATCACAAGCAAAGTATCGTTAAGCGCTTCTTGCGGCTCAATCCCTTGCTTGGCTGTCTCAGCCACACTCATGGTCGGCGAAGACGTTTGGTTAAACGTCAGCGCTTGGGGCAACACTTCCGGTCCCGTTGCTTCATGATAAATGGCACCATCACGCCGCCAGCCATGCTCCGCAAAATAATTCGCGACGCTACCGATGGCATCCACTGGGTTTTCCCATAAATCACGAATGCCGTCATCGTCAAAATCAACGGCATAGGCCTGGTAACTAGTGGGAATAAATTGAGGATATCCCATTGCGCCTGCATACGAGCCATAAAGTTCAGTCGGGTCGACCTTTTGCTCATGGGCGATCTGTAAAAAGGCGGCTAGCTCACCACGGAAAAAATCCCCTCGACTGGGGTGATAAAACGCCAGTGTAGCCAGTGAATCCAGCACGCGATGGCGCCCTTTATGGCGGCCATAGTACGTCTCTACGCCAATAATGGCGGTAATAACATTACCCGGCACGCCATAAACATCTTCCGCACGCGCCAGGGTCTCAGCGTGCGCTTGCATAAAGGCAGCGCCCTCTTCGATACGCTGCTCCGTTAGAAATATATCGCGATACTCGTGCCACTTTAAGCGGCGCTCTGCCGCGCCTTCCATGGCATCCAGCACCTCTTGAGAATACGCTGCTTGAGAGAAAGCATCGCGTAACCACGCTTCCGGTATGCCTTGGGCGATTAACTCATCTACCAATATCTGGGTGCGTTCATTATGTTGCAGGTCCACCCCTTCCGCCGAGTGCTCCTCAGCGAATACGGCAGGCATCGAGCACGCTATTAGCGCGGCGACAAGGCAACTGCCAGCTTTATTTCGGGCCCTTTTTATCAACTCACCACTCCTTTGAAAACACACCGCCCTGACTGAAATACTAACGTGGCAATAGCCGACGATGGGCATGAATAGACATGAGAATACCGAACCCTGCCAACAAGGTCACGCTAGAGGTGCCACCATAACTCACCAAGGGCAGCGGCACGCCTACCACGGGTAAAATGCCGCTAACCATTCCCACGTTTACAAACACATAAATGAAAAAGGTGAGAATGATACTGCCGGCAAAAAGACGTCCAAACGTATCCTGTGAAGAAGCCGCCAACCAAATACCGCGACCTACGATCATCAAGTAAAGCGCCAATAAAACCAGCATCCCGATAAGCCCAAACTCTTCACCCAATACGGCAATAATAAAATCAGTATGCCGCTCAGGCAGAAATTCAAGCTGCGACTGCGTGCCCTCCAGCCACCCTTTTCCCCATAGCCCTCCACTACCAATGGCCGTGGTTGACTGGATAATATTCCAACCCGAACCTAGGGGGTCGCTTTCTGGATCAAGAAAGGTTAACACCCGCTGACGCTGGTAATTGTGCATATTCATCCACAAGAGCGGCACACACGCAGCCAACAATGCACCAACAAATCCAATCAAGCGCCAGGAAAGACCCGCGAGCAAAACCACGATGACAGCCGCACTGGCCACCAGTAACGATGTACCCAAGTCCGGCTGAATAGCGGTCAATACAACCGGCACACCAATGATCACCGCGCACACCACAATATCTTTTAATCGCGGTGGAAGCTGGCAACGATTTAAATAGGCAGCCACCATTAACGGAACCGTCAGCTTCATCATCTCTGAGGGCTGAAATCGGATAACGCCAGGGATCTCAAGCCAGCGCTTAGCCCCCATGCCAATATCACCGGCAATTTCCACTGCCAATAACATGATGACCCCTGCACCATAGGCAAAGGGTGCCCAGCGTAAAAACGTGGTCGGTGACAGCTGCGCCAATAATGCCATCACCGCCAGCGCAACGCCAAACCGCATCGCCTGAGCGATTACCGACTCAATACGCTGGCCAGACGCACTATATAAAACCAGTAGGCCGCCCACCATTAAGACCAACAAAAGGCCTAATAG
This sequence comes from Halomonas sp. 111, assembly GCF_052379685.1. NCBI lineage: Bacteria > Pseudomonadati > Pseudomonadota > Gammaproteobacteria > Oceanospirillales > Halomonadaceae > Halomonas > Halomonas sp. 111. Next base: position 52,948 of record NZ_JBQSYV010000011.1, on the reverse strand, counting down.
CCAAGGGTCAAGATGGATGCGTTCCCAAATACTTTTACGTCGCGCGATACCGCTATCGGGCGGTCGAACGGGATAACGACGCAATGGGCGGGTAAGCGTCTGCCAAGGCATAGGTCAGTTCCCCTCCACTTGAGCGGTATCTTCTTCCAACACTTCGCGTACATCATCTGCGTCAGGCGCTTCATCTTTTAAAAGCCATGCATCGGTCATGGCGCGCGCCAAATGCGCTGCATGGGTACTGCCGCCGCCCGCATTTTCAACGATAACCGACACGGCAATTTGGGGGGAATCAACCGGCGCAAACGCTACAAACAAGGCGTGATCTCTCAGGCGTTCCTCAAGCTCATCGGCGTTATAGCGCTGGTCCTGACCCAAGGAAAACACCTGAGCCGTTCCCGATTTGCCGCCCATTCGATACTCAAGGCCAACGCCAGTCCGCCGTGCAGTGCCTTCGCTACCGCTGAGCACTTTCTCCATACCGCTAAATACCCGGTCCCACCAGGCATCATTTTCCAGCTGAATATCGTCCAGCGTGTCGGGTAAATCTTCACGAAGTAGCGTATCGCCCACCTGGAGAGCTAAGCGGGGTTTTACCCAGTGGCCCCGGTTGGCAAGCGTTGCCGTTGCGCTTGCCAGCTGCAACGGCGTTACTTGCCAGTAACCTTGGCCAATACCTACTGACAAGGTTTCGCCGGGATACCACGGCTGGTTAAAACGCTCCCGTTTCCATTCGCGAGACGGCATCAGCCCAGTGCTTTCACCCTGAACATCGTAGGCGACTCGTCGCCCGAATCCGAACCCATTCATCCGTTCATGCAGATTATCGATACCTAAATCATGGGCCAATGTGTAGTAGTAAGTATTATTAGAGACTGCTAATGAACGCTCTAAATCCACACGACCGTGCCCCCAGCGCAACCAGTTCCGGTAACGTCGGGAGTCATTAGGCAGTTGATAATAGCCTGGGTCGCTAATCGTGCTGTCTGGGGTAATAACCCCCTCAGCCAGTCCCGCGAGGGCTAAAAAGGGTTTAATGGTCGAACCTGGTGGATAGTGGCCACGAATAGAGCGGTTAAAAAGAGGTAAATCCAGGTCGTTCTGCAAGCCGCGATAGGAGGCGACATCGATCCCGGTCACAAACTGGTTGCTGTCAAACCCAGGCGTCGACACCATGGCCAGAATCTCGCCCGTTGCAGGCGCAATAGCGACGATTGACCCACGCCGCCCATCCATTAATTCATAGGCAAGCGTTTGTAGAGACTTATCAATTGTCAGCGTTATGTTCTTCCCAGGCACAGGGTCGGTGCGACCCAGCTCTCTTAATACTCGCCCTCGGGCGTTGGTTTCGACTTTACGCAGGCCTGCTTCGCCATGAAGCTCCTCTTCATAGAAGCGTTCAATGCCGGTTTTACCAATAAAGTGGGTGCCGGCATAACGGCCGGCATCCAAATTTTGCAGCTCATCAACATTAATACGCCCTACATAGCCCAGCGTATGGGCCATAACGTTTGAATCGGGATAGTAACGTAGCAGTTGGGCTTCGACTTCAACGCCTGGCAGGCGGTGGCGGTTAATCGCGAGCCGAGCAATTTGGGCTTCACTCAGATCGCTCATTAAGAGCGCAGGTTGGAAAGGACGCTGTCGCTGGCGTGAACGTACGTTAAAGGCCTCGATATCTTCTTCTGGCAGTTCCAGCAATTCCACTAACAGGGCCAGCGTTGCATCAAGGTCATCAACACGCTCACGCACCAGCGTCAGGTTATAAGTAGGCCGGTTTTCAGCTAACAGCACACCATTTCGGTCATAAATCAAACCTCGATTAGGCGGCAGCGGCTCAACACGCACACGGTTTTTTTCTGACCGCGTGGTGTAAATTTCATGTTGAACAATTTGTAAGTAGCCTAAACGCCCTACCAGAAGACCGGTAAGCGTTATAACGACCAGAACGGCAAGAAGTGTTCTGACACGAAAAATGCGCAACTCTTGCTCAGAATTTTTTAGCGTGTCACGGCGCTGGGGCATGGCAACAGATGACTCTCAAATCAGACGATTGACGCAACACAGCCAACAAATACCACCACCTTTTGAGCCGTTAACGGTGGTAGGGGTGACCAACTAATAGCGTCCAGGCACGATAAAGCTGCTCGGCCAGCATGATACGAACTAACGGGTGCGGCAGCGTTAACGGTGACAATGACCACGCTTTATCGGCTATCGCAGAGAGGGAAGGTTCAAGACCATCAGGCCCACCGACCAGCAATACAATATCGCGGCCCTCCATACGCCAGCTATCCGCTTCCTGGGCCAGTTGTTCGGTTGTCCAGGGTTTGCCTTTTACTTCCAGCGCAACCAGATACTCATCACCCCGCAGTTTATCGCGAATGCGTTGAGCCTCTTGAGCACGCGCTTTGGCAATATCTGCATTTTTACCGCGCTGGCCAAGCGGGATTTCTTCTATTTCAAGGCTGAAATCCCGAGGGAGCCGTTTACGATAGGTTTCAATGCCCTCTTCAACCCAAGCAGGCATTTTCGTACCTACCGCCAACAGCCTTATTCTCATGACATCGTGGCTCGCTCTTCAAAAAGCGTGCGTGCCTCATCCGTCATGCTTGCATCGCTAGGCAGGTCTGCCCAGAGGCGTTCAAGGTCATAAAGTGTACGGGCTTCCGGCATCATGATATGAACAACAATGTCACCCAGGTCGACCAATACCCAATCCGCATTATCACCGCCTTCAACACCGCGCGGCGCAAGACCGGCTGCCTTGGCTTTTTCTACGACGTTTTGCGCAAGTGCCGCAACATGCCGGGTAGACGTACCACTAGCAATCAACATAAGGTCGGTAACCTCAGTTAAGCTGGAAACGTCCAGTTGAGTGATATCGCGTGCTTTAAGGTCTTCTAACGCATCAAGCGCTAGGCTTTTCAGTGTATCGATGTGCATGACTCCTGCAGATAACCTCGTATGGTGTTCTGGTATTCGGCTAGCAAAGCGGGCCATTGTAACGGCTTCTTGCGTGACTACCAGCGCTATTCAACGTCCTGGTAAAAGCCTTTATGTAAAATGGCCTCTTCAACCGCTTCCGGGAGCAAATACCGAACGCTTTTTCCCTCACGCAGCCGCTGACGAATATAGGTCGCTGAAATTGCCATCATCGAAGGGAGCGACAGCAGTAAAACGCCACCACTGGGGCGCTGCATCAGCGAGCCCACGCCTTCGACTTCACGTTGCCCTACCAGTTCCCTTAATTCATCAGACCAGGGTGTTTGATAGCCAGGCCTGGCCATCACTACCAAGTGAGCGAGGGAAAACAACGTGTCAACCTGCTGCCACTGAGGAAGGCGTAAAAAGGCATCAAACCCAATCACCATGACTAAACGTGCCTGTTCACCATATTCAGCCCTCAGTTCAGCAAGCGTATCAACGCTGTAGGATGGCCCTTCGCGGCGCAGCTCACGGTTATCCGCGTAAAGCCCGGGCGTAGTGCCAATCCCGGCTTGTAACAACGCCATTCGTTGCTCTGCCGACACTTGTGGTGCACCACGTAAAGGCGGTTTTGGCGCCGGTATCATATGCAACTGGTCAAGGCCCAATGCTTCTCGCACTTCCAAAGCGCTGCGCAAATGGCCATGGTGAATAGGGTCAAATGTCCCTCCCAGCATGCCTGCTTTTATGGGTACTGAATTCATATCGACCTACCACTCATAGCGCTGCAAAACTCATAGCGTACACGCCTTATTGGCGAACCTGACCATCGCCGAATACAACGTATTTACGCGTGGTAAGGCCTTCCAACCCCACCGGCCCTCGCGCATGCAGCTTATCGGTCGAAATGCCAATTTCAGCACCTAACCCATACTCGAACCCATCGGCAAAACGGGTTGAGGCATTCACAATCACAGAGCTTGAGTCCACCTCGGCCATAAAACGGCGCGCCAGAGAGTAGTCCTGGGTCACAATAGCGTCGGTATGGTGCGAGCCATAGCGCTCAATATGCGCAATCGCCTCTTCCACGCCATCCACTATTTTGATCGCTAATACCGGAGCAAGATATTCGGCGTACCAATCCTCCTCGGATGCCGCCAAGGCCTGAGGAAGCAGCGCTTGAGTGCGTTCACAGCCTCGTAGCTCAACCTCATGTCCTGCGTAAGCCCGCGCCAGCTCTGGCAACAGCAAATCAGCCACCGGCGCATCAACCAGAAGTGTTTCCATGGTATTGCAGGTGCCGTAACGGTGCGTTTTAGCATTGACCGCGATAGCCAAGGCTTTAGCTGGATCCGCCGTGGTATCAATATAGACGTGACAAACACCATCAAGGTGCTTGATAACGGGCACTTTAGCGTCACGCGAGATTCGCTCAATCAGCGATTTCCCACCACGCGGGATAATGACATCCACGTAATCAGGCATGCTGATCAAGGCGCCGACGGCGGCACGGTCGGTCGTCGCCACCACCTGAACGCAGTTAGCAGGCAGTCCCACATCCACCAGTCCTTGCGTAATGCATTCGCCAATGGTTTGATTGGACGCGCTCGCCTCTGACCCGCCGCGTAAAATGCAGGCATTGCCCGACTTTAAGCACAAACTGGCCGCTTCAAGCGTTACATTGGGGCGTGATTCGTAAATGATGCCAATGACCCCCAAAGGCACGCGCATTTTGCCTACCTGGATGCCGCTGGGACGGTAACTCATATCGTCTATCTCACCCACCGGATCAGGCAAGGCGGCCACTTGACGCAGCCCTTCAATCATCGCATCAAAACGGGCGTCATCAAGCGCCAAGCGGTCAAGTAACGCACTATCCAGACCATTTTCCTTACCGCGCTGCATATCCTGAGCGTTGGCGTCTAAAATACGCGCGCGAGCCGTCATCAGCTGCTGCGCTATTGACTCAAGGGCACGATTTTTGATGCCGGTATCGGCACGACGTAGCTCGCTTGCGGCTGAACGCGCTGCCTTTCCAAGCGCCTGCATGTATGCGGGAACATCACCGGCGGTGAGTTGCTGTTGAGCCTCATCTTGTAAGGGCGTTGAAACGCTCATGCTGTCTCCCTTTATCATCATGCACGCCGCCATCATTTTATCTGGTCAGGCGCGTCGTAATTGTGTCCAGTAGTAGGCAATATATTACGCTACTTAAACGTTATAATGAGCATTTTAAGTTTCACACTTGGTCCTGTCACCGCTGATTAGACGACGGGGAACGTACATGGAGTTCGTGAAGGTGAATAGTAAGCCACCATGCAAAGCAAATACAAAATTCACTTGCTTAGAGCCAATTTACTCGCCGCAGCGGCTGCACTAGCGTTCTGGACGTTGGGCGCACAGCCCATAGCCATCCTGCTGCTTTGGCTCTCCGTCAGCTGGCTTTGCATTACAGCGCTGCTTCTGGATTTTAGCCATCGTCACTCCAGAGGGCTGCCCTGGCAAGTGCTGCCGGGCTTATTACTGCTGGGGTTAATTGCCAGCGCACCAGAGCAGCATGATATGTTGATCTGGGCGTGGGCGGCCATATTCATGCTACCCCAGGCGCGCTGGATTCTTGTACTTAATGCCATGGCCGCACTACTTAGCGGCGCCTTAATAGCGCCACAATTGTCCTTTCCAGCTGGGGGGCTAATACTGCTGCTATTGGGCATACTGTGCTTACTGGCTGTTTCTAGCGCACGCCAATTGGTTGATATGAATGGGGCTATCGGCCAGCGTTTGCGGCTTATCCCAAAGGTTAATCTTTGGGCTGGCGAACAGTTGCTGCGCGATCTTCCTCGTGAGCAAACCCGTTCTGAGCGCGAGGCTATCTACGCAGAGCTATTTATATTGCAGGTTAAGCGGCGCCAGCTTTGGCCCACCGCAAAAAAGCTTTGTGAGCTAACCTACTCCTTTGAGAACACCTATCGTCTGAATAGCACAACGCTTGCCACCTTGATGCTTTCTCGCTCGCCACAAGAAGCCACACGCCGTCGCACGCAGCTCCAGGCTGCGCTCCCTGAAAATGTTGTGAGCCATCATGAGCCGCTAATGGATATTGAGCCCTCAACCTTAACGCTTGAACACCTCTGCAATACCCCCAAGACGCTGGGTTCCTCATGAACAGCTATCCATTTTCCAAGCGGCTAATGATCATCACTTACAGCACCAGCCTGGTAGTAATGATGGGGTACGCGTTATGGCTTTATAAAATGGGCAGCTATCGGAGCTTATGGGTACCCGCGTTTGTTACCCTGGTGCTATTAGCGGCCCTACTGATGCATTTAGGGCAGGGATTAAAGGGATACATATCTCAAATACTGCTGGTAGGCAGCACCTACCTCACGGTATTAAGTACGCTTTCTATCTCTAACGCATCAGCCATCTGGCTTGGCCTACCCATCACCTCTGCTTTTATACTCTTACCCCTTTGGCTTGCCTTGGTGCTGACGGGGGTGCTTGGCCCCCTTGTCTGGTTGTTTATCTCTCACCCGACACCTGAGCCACCCTTCTATCTCGGCTATGTTATTTTGCTTTTACTGCTGGCCCTCCCTCGATGGGAGCATGCTCGCCGCCGCGCATTACTACAGGCCACCGACCCCTATGATTGTCACTGTCGCGCCTACAACTACGAAACGCTAAAGGAGCGCTTAAACAACGAATTTCAGCGTGCTGCCATGCTTAACAAGCGCTTAGCGGTACTGGTCATTCACCTGCCACAGCTGGATATGGCCGAAGAGCAGTTCGGCTCTCGAGCTAAAATCGCGCTACTTGATACACTGTGTAGCGAAGTGATAGGTCGCTGCCGTGATCATGACATATTGGGGCGCGCTGGCGAGGCCACCTTCTGGCTGGTGCTGCCCGACACCAGCGAAAGCGGTGCGCTGCTGGTTCGTGAGCGGCTACAGCATGCACTTTCCCAGTGTGTATTGGTTGAAACCGGTCATCTTGAAGCCCGCATTGCAGCTTGTTTGCCTCATAAAGAGAGCTTCGAGCGCTATATACAACGCCTGCACGCCCGTGCTCATGCGCTGGCAAACGGATGACAGCGTATCGCCCTTCAAGGAGTCCCTCGTGTCTTTAGTCGAAACCTTTCAACAGCTCTCGCTCTCTCCTTTCATGCTTCTTCTGCTGATGCTGCTCATTTCGCTTGCAGAATCGTTAGCATTAGTGGGCCTGTTGGTGCCCGGCGTGGTGCTGATTACGGCAGTGGCCTCCCTGGCGGGGCATGAGTCTATCGGGATAGTGTGGTTAGTAATGGCCGCCTTTTTAGGCGCGGTGATCGGCGACGGCATTAGTTTCAGGCTTGGTTATCGCCACCATGCACAAATCACTCAACGCTGGCCACTTTCCCTACATCCAGAATGGCTAGGCAGAGGCTCCCGCTTTTTTGATCGTTATGGTCTTTACTCGGTCTTTATTGGCCGATTTGTTGGCCCGGTAAGACCCGTCATTCCGCTCATAGCGGGCATGATGCGGATGCCACCCCGTAATTTTTTATGGGCAAATATCACATCTGCCGCACTGTGGGCACCTGCCTATGTACTGCCAGGCTATTTGCTCGGACGAACATGGCAAGAACACCTTGATTTACCCCCGGGCATCGAAACAGCGTTGCTCATAATAGCCGCCAGCGTGGTGGTACTCGCGGTAGTGTTTTCCTGGGGGCGAGCACAGGTAGGCCGTCATGGGCGTCTCTACCTTGCTACCGCCCGTTTAGCACGTCGTATTCCGTTTATGCGCCGACCCTGGCTTGTCATGAGCCAATCTGGCGAAGTCCCTCTCGCTTCGCTGCTGCTATTTATTATTGCCTTAACCTGCCTTTCGGGTTGGACACTGCTGGTTGTGCATCACAATGGTCCATTGACGCTCGACCTCTATATCCAACGGCTCTTTAGCTGGCTTCAAAGCGACACCCTTATCGCTATTGGTGCCGTATTTGCCAAGATTGGCGACAAGCTGGGCATTGCTGTCCTGTTGCTGCCGTGGGCACTATGGATGATCTTTTATAGAAGATGGGATGCCTTGCTGCATTGGGGAGCGGCGGTGGGAGGCGTAGCGCTTCTTAACACGCTGGGTAAAGCCATTTTCGGGCGTGCTCGACCTGACACCCCCGATTACCTGACCGGCTCGCTCTCTTATCCGAGTGCCCATACGTCAACCTCGGTTGTCGTATTGGGCCTGGCCGCCGCGTTTATTGCCTCGGAGCTACCTCTCCAAAAACGTATCTGGATCTATTGGGTGGCGATTGCTTTGGCGGTGCCAATGGCACTGTCACGGCTCGTTATTGGCGTGCACTGGTTTAGTGACCTGGTCGGCGGCGCTCTGCTTGGGCTGATGATCTGTGCGCTGGTTCGTCTAAGCTGGCAGCGCTATCCTCGAAAGCCATTAACGCCCTGTCCTTGGCTGCTATTGGGGTCGGCCTCGCTGGTATTAATCAGCCTTCGCGTGGTTTTCTTTCCACCAGTGTAGGCGGCCTAGCCTAGCGCCAGCCATAATCCAACGCCCATCATTAACGTGCCGGCAATGCGGTTAAGTAAACGAACATTGCCGCTTTTTCCCAGCGTTTTACGCAGCGTTTTACCGCCGACGGCATACACCAACAAGCTGGCAAACTCGATCAACAAAATAACCACAATCAGCAGAACCAGCTGGCTACCCAGCGGGCGGCTGCTATCCAAAAAGGGGGGCAGCAGTACCATAAAAAATGCCCACCCCTTCGGGTTAGCCACAGCGGTGACAAACCCTTGCATGGCAAGTGTTAGCCGCCCGGCGGCAGGCCCCGCATTTAGTTCACTGGGTATCGCCATACGCCCACGAGAGCGCCACATCATAATGCCCAAATAGGCCAAATAAGCGCCGCCCACCCATTTGAACACCGTGAAGAGCTCAGGCTGACGGAGCATTAAGGCGGCTACCCCAGCGCCTGCTGCTGCGGCTACCAAGCCTACGCCAACCAGCTCTCCCATCATCATCCACAGTGTACGTTTTACGCCTTGGGTCATGCCCAGCACCATGGCAAGCGTCATGCACATACCCGGCGTGAGTGACACAAATAAAAACGTGGGTACAAATATAGAGAGCGTGGCCCAGTTCATTGCTTATCCTTAAACATATTATCGGCTTCATCCTCGCCCCAGCGAGGCATCAAGGTATGCTGAATGCCCAACTGATTAAGAATGCGTGCCACAATAAAATCAATGAGATCATCAATGGATTGCGGGCGGTGATAAAATCCGGGGGCGGCAGGTAAAATGACAACCCCCATGCGGCTTAGCCCCAGCATATGTTCCAAATGGATAGGCGAAAATGGACTCTCTCGGGGCACCAGCACTAGCGTTCGACGCTCTTTAATCGCGACATCGGCCGCCCGCTCAATCAGGTTGTTACTTGCCCCAGTGGCAATAGCCGAGAGCGTTCCCGTCGAGCATGGGCACACCACCATAGCCGAGGCCGCTCCAGACCCGGAGGCAACAGGCGCCATCCAGTCCTCTCGCCCAAAGCAGCGGATTTGGCCAGGCGCGGCGCCGCTACGCTCTCTCAATGCAGCAGCCAGCCGTTCTGGCTGCGCAGGCAGGCTAATGTCGGTTTCCGTGGCAATCACCATGTGTGACGCTTTGGAGATCATGACCCACACTTCATGGCCTGCCTCTACCAATACGTCTATCAGCCGCAGGCCATACTGCGCCCCAGAAGCGCCCGTTAATGCCACGGTGATCGGCTTTTTGAACAGGGAATCTGTACTCACGCGTTCAATTCCTTGGCCGTTAAGGCATTTAGTAGACGTTCATGTACGCCATCAAAGCCACCGTTGGACATCACCACAATCCGATCCAGCGGTTCGGCATGGCGAACAACCGCCTCTACCAGCGTTTCAATCTGCTGATAAAGATGAGCTTTAGCACCTTGCTCAGCTACCAGCGCCTCCATCGACCAATCAATACCGGCAGGTTGATACCAATACACCTGATCCGCATCAGCGATGCTGTCGTTGAGTCGATCGCGTAGCGCACCTAACCGCATGGTGTTGGAGCGTGGCTCAATGACCGCCAGCAAGCGCCCTTTGGTCGTTGTGGCACGCAAGCCTTGCAAGGTCGCCGCAATCGCAGTGGGGTGATGGGCAAAGTCGTCAATGACTTGAACGCCCCCCACTTCTCCACGCACTTCCTGGCGTCGGCGTGGCGTTTCGAAACGCGCTAGTGCTGCGCATGCCCGGGCTAAATCAACTCCGCACTCGTGGGCAGCCGCCAACGCTGCCAAGGCATTTCGCGCGTTGTGAACGCCACTTAACGACCACTCGACTACGCTATCCTCTTCGCCCTGGTCTGTGCGGTGAATCACCTGAAAACGGCTGGCATCAGGGCGCTCAAGGCAGAGCTGCCACGCACTTTGGGACTGCTCACCAAAGTGCTTAATGGGTGTCCAGGCTCCCATCGCTATGACGCGTTCTAGCGCTGGCTGTTCATCGGCTACCAACAGGCACCCTTGGCTGGGTACGGTGCGCATAAGGTGATGGAACTGGCGTTCAATAGCAGCTAAATCCGGAAAGATATCCGCATGATCAAACTCAAGATTATTAAGCACAGCAATATCGGGGCGATAGTGTACAAATTTGGAGCGTTTATCAAAAAAGGCCGTATCGTACTCATCTGCTTCAACAATAAAAGGCCCCTGAGGATCACCCAGCCGAGCGGAAACACCAAAGTTACGCGGCACACCGCCAATTAAAAAGCCTGGTACTTGGCCTGCGCTCTCCAATAGCCAGGCCAGTAAACTGGCGGTGGTGGTTTTACCATGGGTACCGGCGATAGCAATTACTCGCCGTCCTGGTAACACATGCTCAGCAAGCCATTGCGCTCCTGAGGTATACGGCAAACCGCTGTTAAGGAGCGCCTCTACTTCAGGATTTCCGCGTGACAGCGCATTCCCCACTACCACCAGGTCAATCGAAGCACCAAGGTGCTCTGCTCGATAACCTTCCATTAACGTAATGCCTGCTTCAGCAAGCTGAGTACTCATCGGAGGATAGACGTTTGCATCTGACCCGCTAACCTGATGGCCCTGCTCGCGCGCGAGTAGCGCAAGACTACCCATAAAGGTGCCGCAGATACCGATAATATGAAGATGCATGGTTTCTGTCCCTGAACAACGTAATAAACACAGCTTAAAATAGCTGAAAAGACTAGCATGCTCGGCTTGTTTACTCACCCAGAAGCAAGGGTTTAAGCACACGTGGTGGTTAGAAAATGCCCCAATATACGTATAGCGAGCGTAGCCAAGTGACAAATGCGTTCGATTATTGCAGGATGCGCGCACGCTTATTTAAAGCCTACCTGTTGGCGCGTCGCATCGCTGTTTACAATGACGTACTTTTTCTAAGAACGCTGACCCATGCCCCAGGGTTAGCGATGGAGTTTATTATGCGTGTATTAATTCGCTATTTTTTCCGTGGTGTTCGCTTGGTGCTGGCACCGGTCATGCTTATCAGTGAAAAACTCTCAACGCCTAACGCGATTGAGCGTGCCCCCGCCGATCAAGCGCGCGTCGACCAGGCTTGCCAACGCTTGGCCCTTTATCAATTCCGTACCTGCCCTTTCTGCATTAAGGTGCGTAAAGAAATTGCCCGCTTAGGACTAACCATTGAGCTGCGCGATGTTCAGCATGACCCCGCACATAAGCAGGACCTCCTTGAAGGCGGCGGCAAAACCAAAGTGCCTTGCTTAAAGATTCACCACGAAGATGGTCGCGAAGAGTGGCTGTATGAGTCTGATGATATTAATGCATGGCTGCATCAGCAATTTGGAGCTTAAAACTGTGCTTGTTAGAACCGTGCTCGATAGGCATTAACGTCAAACTGCACGTCAATGTCGATTCCCTCAGCCCGGCTGGGCGCGTCGTCCAGTGCAGTTTGCAACGCCAATACGCCTTCGACACGTCCAGCAATATGAATGTGGCTGCCTTGCTGCTCAAGCTGCGTCAACGTGACGGTAACACTGCCTCCTTCAGAGGTGTAAAGCGGCGGTACGGTGGTGCTACCGATCAGTTGTACTACGTGGGCATCGATAAGCTGGTTGTCTTCAACCGCCAGGCTAATAGACAACCCTTCGTAGGCGTCCCTTTGATCAGGCTCGACAAACCCTGTGATAGTGATTTGACGTTGATCACCAACCTCTACAAAAGAAGCATTGGAGTCACGGCCCTGGCTCAGCACAAACCACTCCCGCGGCTCGCCGTCCAGCATGCCTTCAATAGTGTCAGACTGTGCGGTTAATGGAAGCCAACCGATTAACACCAGAATGGTCCATTGATTCCATTTCATCATTTTCAGCCTGCCTTCCAGCGGGTCACTAATGGCTTTCGTGGGCTGATAACAAACGCCCGTTTATTTTCCATCTACGACTTTAGACTAGCTTGCACTCCACTATTCACTGCTACAAGCCCAATCATTCAATAGTTGAATAGGGTCTATCATTATTTCGATTGTATGACGTATTCAACACTCTCTATGTTAATAGGATAGCTTACAAGCTGACCGTGTCTGCTTTGCTGTCTCGCCAATAGCGTTTAGACGGTAATGTGAACAATAAAATTATCAATAATACGGGAACGATTATGGCGCTCAAAAAAAAGATACTGGCCACTATTATCGGTGCAACTGTTGCGGGTAGCGCAGTGCTCCCTTTAACAGCAAACGCTGAAACGTTGCGCATTGGCTACTCCGCTGATCCGGAAACGCTTGATATTCACGAACAACTTTCCGGCGGTATGCTGCGTTTCTCCCACTTGGCGTTTGATCCTCTCGTCCGCTGGACCAAGGACTTTCAGTTTGAGCCCCGCTTGGCAACTGAATGGGTACAAACAGACGATACGCATATGCGCATGACGCTTCGTGAAGGCGTCAAGTTTCATTCGGGTAACGAGCTGACGGCTGAAGACGTGGTATGGACGATTGAGCGCTTAAAAGAGAGCCCTGACTACCGCGCCATTTTTGAGCCCATTGCTACCGCCGAAGCGGTTGATGACTACACGGTGGAAATCACGACGACGACCCCCTATCCGCTGTTGCTCAACCTGGCGACCTACATTTTCCCCATGGATAGCCAGTTCTATACCGGTGAAACCGAAAATGGCGTCGATAAAGCGGAGATCGTAAAAGCAGGCAACTCGTTTGCTTCACGCAATGTTTCCGGTACCGGCCCGTTCGTTCTTATTGACCGTCGCCAAGGCGTGCGTGTCGATTTTGAGCGCTTTGAAGATTATTGGGATACTGAAAGCGAAGGCAATGTCTCAAGCATTGTACTGACGCCGATTGCGGAAAACGCCGCGCGCGTAGCAGCCTTGCTCTCAGGCGGCGTCGATTTTATTGACGCTGTGCCGCCGAATGATCTGGAGCGCGTTCGTGAAGCAAGTGACGTTGAGCTTTTCGAAGTACCGGGCACGCGTATTATCGGCTTCCAGCTTAACGAAGAACAGGTTGAAGCCTTCAAAGACGTGCGCGTTCGTCAAGCCGTTGATCTTGCCATCAACCAGGAAGGCATCGCTGATCGCTTAATGCGTGGCTTTGCGACACCTGCCGGGCAGTTTTCACCGGAAGGCTACTCCGGTTACAACCCGGATCTGGTACCGCGCTATGACCTGACCCGCGCTCAAGAGCTAATGGCGGAAGCGGGTTATGAAGATGGCTTTAGCGTTGACATGATTGCGCCCAACAATCGCTACGTCAACGACGCACAAATTGCCCAAGCGGTAGCGAACATGCTATCGCGTATCAATATCAACGTTAACCTGCGCACCATGCCGCTCGCCCAGTACTGGCCAGAGTATGATACCCGTCAATCGGATATCGCCATGCTTGGCTGGCATTCGGATACTGAAGATACTGCCAACTTCTTCCAGTACCTCACCTTCTGTATTGATGAAGAGAGCGGTGCGGGCCAATACAACTATGGCAATTACTGCAATGAAGAGATCGACGCGCTGGTCACTGAAGCCGACAGCGTAACCGATCTTGAGCGACGCAATGAAATGCTGCGTGAAGCAGAAGCCATGCTGTATGAAGATGTTGGTTTTATTACGCTGCATTGGCAGAACCTTGCGTATGCCGCTGCCGAAGGCGTTGAGATTGAACCTGTCGTTAACGCCATCGACTTCCCCTACTTGGGCGATCTCGTTATTAACCGCTAAGTTTGACTAACGGTTTTTAAATTGCCTGCACGGATGCTTCGCTCTCCAGCCAACTGGAGGGCGAAGCGCTTGTTGTGTCAAAACCCATTGCGAAATGTTTAACGGCACTGACCTCTACTTCCTTTGCTAAACACTATTACATAGGTGGCGTACGCCATGATTGCCTTTTTAATCAAGCGGCTGATGCACGCGGTATTGGTGATGTTCATCATCAGCGTGCTGGCCTTCGCCATCCAGGATAACCTGGGTGACCCGATACAGCAGATGGTTGGACAATCGGTCCCCGAAAGTGAACGAGAGGCCCTACGCGAGCGCTTGGGGCTTAATGATTCTTTCATGGTGCAGTATGTGCGCTTTGCCAAAAATGCCGTACAAGGCGATTTTGGCAACTCCTACTTCTACCGCGAGCCGGCACTCAGCGTTATTGCACGCCACCTGCCTGCAACGCTTGAGCTCGTCTTTGCGGCCACCTTAATTATCGTGGTTTTTTCGGCACCTATCGGGGTATACAGCGCCATTAAACCACGCTCGATTATCTCGCGGTTTTTTATGGGGGCATCGATTATCGGTATTTCGATTCCGGTGTTCTTAACCGCAATTGTATTAATTCAAATTTTTGCTATCGGCATTACCGTCTCAATTTTTCCCGAAGGGACCGCGTGGGGGGCCTGGTTAAACAGTGCGCTATCCACTCAAGGTAATATGCCCTCGTTTGGGCGCGGTTATGACTTGGTGCACGTGTTTGGCTATTGGGATACCAACCTGGCCACCTGGAGCGGTCTGCAACATCTAGTGCTACCCGCCATTTCACTCGCCTCTATCATGCTGCCGCTGTTTATTCGCTTGATCCGCGCTGAAATGATGGAAGTACTGCAGTCTGAATACGTCAAGTATGCCCGCGCCAAGGGTATTTCAATGCGCCGCGTCTATTTTGTCCACGCGCTTAAAAACACCATGCTACCGGTGATCACCGTAGGCGGTGTTCAAATCGGCACGATGGTGGCTTACACCATTCTGACCGAAACCGTGTTCCAGTGGCCGGGCATGGGCCTGATGTTTTTGGACGCGATCAATCGGGCTGATATCCCGCTAATCGTGGCCTATCTAATGATTGTCGGTGTCATTTTCGTGGTGACCAACACCATCGTGGATTTGATTTACGGCTTTGTGAACCCCACCGTAAAACTGACGGGTAAACCCGCATGACGATGACAACAAAGAGCGTGCCCAAGAGCAAATCGCCCAGCCTTTTCCAACGCTTTCGCGACTCCTATTTATGGTACAGCTTCAAGAGTGACCGCACGGCACAGCTCTGCCTTGCGGTATTTATCTGCCTGGTAGTGGCTGCCTTTGCCGCGCCTCTTATTGCGCCTACCGATCCCTACGATTTGCGTCAGATCGATATTATGGCCTCCGAATTGCCACCGTTCTGGGTCGACGAAGCGGATGAACGCTACTCACTGGGCACCGATGCCCAGGGCCGAGACCTTTGGTCGATTATTTTGTACGGTACGCGAGTATCGCTTTTAATCGGCTTTGGTGCGGTGATCTTGCAGGCACTTTTAGGCGTAACGTTTGGCCTAATGGCAGGCTATTTGGGCGGCCGTGTGGATGCCTTTTTTATGCGCCTGGCGGATATTCAGCTGTCGTTTTCCACCTTGATGGTAGCTATCGTGGTCGGTGCTGTGGTGAAGGCCACCTTGGGTAGCTCTTTTTATAGTCAATACGCAGTACTGATGCTGATACTGATTATTGGCTTGGCTGAGTGGCCACAATACGCCCGCACCGTGCGCGCTTCCGTACTTGCCGAGAAAAACAAGGAGTACGTAGACGCTGCCCGGGTGATGGGACTCCGCAGCAAACGGATCATGTTCCGCCATGTGTTGCCCAATACGTTATCGCCTATTTTCGTTATTTCTACCGTGCAAATTGCCAACGCCATTATTTCTGAAGCGGCGCTGTCGTTTTTAGGCCTGGGAATGCCCGAGACCCACCCATCGCTTGGTTCGTTAATCAAGGCAGGCTTTGACTACATTCAGTCAGGCTCTTGGTGGATCACGCTAATTCCCGGTGCGGTACTGGTAGTGCTGGTGCTGTCTATCAATCTATTGGGCGACTGGCTGCGCGATGTCATGAACCCACGACTCTATAAAGGCTGAGGGCACCATGGCATTACTTGAAGTTTCCCAATTGGATGTACGTTTTGGCCTGCGCCAAGGCGAAGTACGTGCACTGCGTGATGTTAGCTTTACGCTAGAGCGCGGTGAACGTTTAGGCATTGTAGGCGAGTCTGGTGCTGGCAAATCGGTTGCGGCGTTTTCGCTGCTTAATCTGATTGCCAAGCCCGGATTTATTGCCGGTGGCAGTATTACGTTTGAAGGACAAACGCTTAATACCATGTCGGAGCGCGGGCTGCGTAAAATACGTGGCAACCGAATTTCAATGATCTTCCAGGATCCAATGATGACGCTGAACCCGGTGTTATCGATTGGCGCTCAAATGGTGGAGTGTCTAAAAGCTCACCGACGGATTTCCTCTAAAGAGGCCCGCGCCATTGCACTGGATAAATTACGCCAGGTGCAAATTCCCTCACCGGAAAAGCGTCTGGAACAATACCCTCATGAACTTTCCGGCGGCATGCGGCAGCGCATTATTATTGCCATTGCGTTGCTGCTTGACCCGGACATCATTATTGCCGATGAGCCTACAACGGCGCTGGATGTCACCATTCAGGCAGAAATCATGGCGCTATTGCTGGATCTCTGCGAACAGCACAATGTCGGGCTTATTTTGATTACTCACGATCTTGGCGTCGTGAGTCAGGTCACTCAACGCATGCTGGTCATGTATGCCGGTCGCGTGATTGAGCAAGGACCCACGCGTGAGATCATTAATGACCCGCAGCATCCTTACACCCAAGGGCTGATTAATGCCCTGCCCCAGATGGCAACGCCTGGTGAAAGACTGAATCAGATCCGTGGCAGTATGCCTTCGCTTTCCAATCTCCCCAGCGGCTGCGCCTTTCACCCACGCTGCGACTTTATTAAGCGCGCCGATGGGCAAACCCGCCCCGCTTGTATTGAGCAAGTGCCCGGATTTGTACAAGCGGGCAACTGCCAGGTAGCTTGCCATATGGTGGCTGAACTGCTGGAAGATCGTCGTTTAAAGGAGGAAAGCCAATGAGTACGCAGGCAAGTGCGATGGCAGAGCATCACATCCCCGCTGAAAACGTCGAAGAAGCCCAAGTACTTCTGCAAATCCGCGATCTCAAAAAGCGGTTTTCGCTATCAGGCGATTTTCTTGACCAGTTGCGATTTAAAGGCGGCAAGCTCGTTCGTCACCAGGAACACGTACACGCTATTAATGGCGTAAACCTGGAGATAATGCGTGGCGAGGCACTCTGCGTCGTTGGCGAATCCGGCTGCGGTAAATCGACCGTTGCCCGTACAGTCATGGGGCTCATTACGCCATCTGAAGGCGAGATTCACTATGATGGTCAGCGCATTGACCATTTAAGCTCGCGCCATTTGCTGCCGTATCGCAAGCGCATGCAGATGATCTTCCAAAACCCTTACGCGTCGCTTAATCCGCGGATGACCATCCAGCAAACACTGGAAGAGCCACTGCGCTTGCACCACCCCGCATGGAACCGTCAGCAGATTGCCGATAAGGTCGAAGAAGTAATGAGCTCGGTGGGCATTGACCCAGACTGGGGTAAGCGTTTTGGTCATGAATTCTCCGGCGGCCAGCGTCAACGTATTGCCATTGCGCGAGCGCTGGCAGTGGACCCTGAGTTTATTGTTGCTGATGAGCCCATTTCAGCGCTGGATGTCTCTATTCAGGCACAGGTGCTGAACCTGTTGATGGAAGCCCAGCACGCGCGCAATTTGACCTACCTGTTTATCACCCATGACCTTGCGGTAGTGGAGCATTTTGGTACGCGGGTTGCCGTGATGTATCTGGGCACCGTGTGCGAAATAGCCACGACCTCGACTCTGTTCGCCAAACCTCGCCACCCCTACACCCAAGCACTCCTTTCATCTATTCCGCGCCTTGAAGATGACCGGCCGCAGCATATTCGCCTTAAAGGTGAGGTGCCAACGCCGGTTAACTTACCGAGCGGCTGTGTTTTTCATGGTCGCTGCCCGTATGCCAATGCGCGCTGCATTCAAGAAATCCCGCAATTAAAAATGCAGGATGACGGCACGCGTGTAGCCTGCCACGCTGTTGAGGAAGGCCGCCTATGAAGCGTAGGCATTTACTGGCCAGTCACGCCATCTCACTGCGAGGTAAAGCATGGAAATTCGCTGGCTAGAAGACTTTATTGCCCTGGCCAGGACTCGGCACTTTTCACGTGCCGCCGATGATCAAAACGTAACCCAGCCGACCTTCTCTAGACGGATTAAACTGTTGGAAGAAGAGATGGGTATTACGCTCATTAATCGCCAAACGCTACCGCTTTCGTTAACCCCCGCCGGTGAGGAGTTCCTCACCTTATGCGAACAGGTAACGGAGCGCGTTCGTTTAACGCGTGACCGATTGCGCGAGATTAATGCCGGTCAACAGCGGCGCATTATGGTGGCCGCCCCGCAAAGCCTGCTGGGGAATTTCCTGCCTGAATGGCTAGCGTCTACCGGCTGGCAGGACCATGTACAGCCCTACCTGCGCGCTACCGGGTGGATTGCTCACGACTATTTTCAAGCGTTAATGCGCGCAGAGTGCGACCTGGCTATCTGTTACTGGCCTGCCGGGCGTTGCGATCTGGATATCGATACAAGCGCTTGTACCTATCGGGTGATCGGCCATGAGCGGCTAATTCCCGTGACGGGGCTTGCTTCTCAAGGCGAGCCTTGTACCGTTTTACCAGGCACACGCCAGCAGCCCTCGCCTTGGCTTGCCTACCCCAAGCGAGGCCTGCTGGGCTCTGCAATAAAGGCACACCTGGCCAGATTACCTCAAAGCACCCACCTGGTGGCACAAAGTGAAAACCTGTGCGCGGCAGGTATAAAAGAGTTGGTATTGCTGGGATATGGAATGAGCTGGCTGCCAGAGCGCAGCGTTTCACATGAGCTCGCCCAAGGCACCCTTGTCAGAGCAGGCGATAGCCGCTGGGATGTGCCCATGGAGCTGCGCTTATACCGCCACCAGCATCAGCACCATGCAGAACTAGACAAACTCTGGAGCGAGCTCGCCCCGTCACGTAGTTAACAGGATAGATTTTTATGTCAACAACGCTTTTTAACCTGCAGCTTGATCATATCGCTCATTTACAGCATGCCTATGAGCAGGTGTTAGCAAAGTACGGCTTTGACAGTCTGGTGATTTATAGCGGCCACGCCAGCCATCATTTTGCTGATGATCATGCCGCCTCTTTCCAAACCTATGGCCATTTTATGCACTGGGTAGGCCTTGCGGACATTCAGCACAGCTGGCTAGTCATCCAACCCGGCAAAAAACCGCAGTTTTATCTGCATGCGCCCGCTGATTTTTGGCATCAGCCTACTCAGCTACCCGATGAGCCTTGGCTATCCGTCATTGATGTACATCAGTGTGCCCACACACGCGCACCTCATTTAGAGGGCCGCAGCGTCGTCATCGGCGATATAGCAAGCACGGCGCCCGATATTCAGCAGGCGCTGAACGCTGAAACAGCCCCTGATGAGGTTGTGCGAGCGCTTGATGAACTTCGCATGTTCAAAACACCTTACGAAGTTGCCTGTCTACGAGAAGCCAATCACCTTGCAATAGCAGGTCACAAGGCCGCCCAAGCCGCCTTTATTGGCGCTTCAGGGGAGCTCGATATTCAACTGGCCTACCTAGCGGCTAGCCGACAGCGCGAATCTAACGTTCCCTACCAGAATATTATTGGTTTGAATGGACATGCAGGCGTCCTGCACTACCAACATTACGACATAACACCCCCCAGCCAGCGTTACAGCTTGTTAGTAGATGCCGGGCGACGCTTTAGAGGTTACTGCGCAGATATCACCCGCACCCACGCAGGGCCTGATGCCCCCGCGATTTTTGAAGAACTGGTAACGGCACTACATCATCTAAAAGATGACATTATTAGTCGCATCGAACCGGATACCTCTTTTGTTGAGCTACACCAGCAAATGCACCAAGCCCTGGGAAGCGTTCTCGTTGCCCATGACATATTTAAAGGCACCGTCGAGCAAGCGGTAAGCGAAGGAGTCACTCGCGCCTTCTGCCCACACGGTTTAGGTCACTCCCTGGGACTTCAAGTGCATGACGTAGCCGGTTTACGTCACCCTGATGGCTCGGCGGCCCCCGCCCCCAGCGAACATCCCGCCCTGCGCTTAACGCGTATTTTGAAACCCGGCATGGTGGTAACCGTTGAGCCAGGACTCTACTTTATTCCAATGCTCCTAAACCCGTTGCGCGACACATCGCTTCCAGTTAACTGGACGCTGGTGGATCAGCTAATGTCCTGCGGCGGTATTCGTATCGAGGATAACGTAGTGGTCACTGAAAGCGGTTACGATAATTTGACCCCATAAGGCCCGTAACAGAACCTCTTGTTAAGCCGTAAAAAAACACCCGGCGCAAGGCCGGGTGTTAGATGATATTTTAAAGCTGGCTTATGCCTTAGAAACGGAACGTCACGCCACCGCCGATGGTGACCGGGTCCATATCGACTTTACCGATATGCTCGCCATCACGTTTGATCTCGCCATCCACATCCGCATAGCTTACGTAGCCATTCAGTAACACGTTCTGGGTGACTGCTAAATCCACACCGGCTTGGCCGATAGCGCCATAGCTTCTGCGTACGTCAATATTGTCAGGACCACCCGAGAAGCGTGTGTAGTTAAGACCTGCGCCAACGTACGGCTGAACACGTGAATCCAGCCCCCCCATGGGGTAGTAATTTACTAATAGATTTACGGGTAAGCGGTCAATGCTTCCCAGGTCTTGTGATGCCGCATTGAGCTGATGTTCAAATTTTTCAGAACTATTAAGCTCAACACCCACTTTATCAGTAAATAGATAACCAGCGCCGAACGTAAAGCCTGTCTCGCTTTGAACGTTCAGTGACTCTCCATTGATATTACCGTTGCCTGATCCTGTATCGGTTTGAGCGACGCCACCACGAACAAATGCATCGCCAGCGTTGTACGCTAAGGCAACCTGGCTTGCCAGTGCTAAGCCAGCAGTTACCACAGCGGCTGAAATTAATTTCATATTGCTCATTAGGTTCACCCTCTATGCATTTTAGCTTGGGATTGGTGTCGACCAACCGGCTTACCTATACAATATATACCAATCGAACAGTGTTTCCAAATTTCTTGTGACATTCTTGTTATATGTTGAAAATGTTAACTCTTTTCTTCAAACATAAAAAAAAGCCCCCCGAAGGGGACCCAAGAGGAGCACGCCAGCTCACACGGTGTATCGCAAAACGGTCATTACCGTGGCGATGTAGTAAAGAAGGAAGAGCATCCAATGTGGCTAGTGATGCTGTTCATTTGCTTCTTATTTACGATATAGCCAACTGCGTGCCAACATCCTAAAAATCATTAAAATACAAAAATATACACAAAGCGCCTGCACTCAACTCGCCTACCTCAATATCTCATGCGAAGAAAGTGCACCAACCCTGTCCGTGCTTAGGTAGTTTTGCCCCCTAAAGGTACCGTGTGTGCAAAAAGGTACTGTGTGTATCCATTGGGTCTTGGTGTTTCTATTTAACGCCATCGGAATCGGCTGTTGGCCCCGACACCTACCCTCACGTACACTTGTTTGAATACGTTTTCGACCCGTCGAGGCACTCTTCATGGCGTTTGACTCTACTTCTTCCTACATTGCCACTGATGCACTAAAGCAAGCGGTTAACGCGGCGATTGTTCTTGAACGGCCGTTGCTGATTAAGGGCGAGCCTGGCACCGGTAAAACCCTGCTCGCGGAAGAGCTGGCCGAGTCATTGGGCACTCAGCTAATTACCTGGCATATAAAATCCAGTACCAAGGCAGCCCAAGGGCTTTATGAGTACGATGCGGTTAGCCGGCTGCGCGATTCTCAGCTAGGTGTCGAAGGCGTGGAGAACGTGGCCAACTACATAAAGCCCGGCAAGCTGTGGGAAGCCTTTACGGCCGATGAACGTGTCGTGCTTTTGATCGACGAGATAGATAAGGCCGATATCGAGTTTCCGAACGACTTGCTCCAGGAACTGGATCGCATGGAGTTCCACGTTTACGAGACCGGTGAAACGATCCGAGCCGATCAACGCCCCATTATTATCATCACGTCCAATAATGAAAAAGAGCTACCCGATGCATTTCTGCGCCGCTGCTTTTTTCATTACATTGAATTTCCCGACCGAGCCACTCTGCAGGCGATAGTGGATGTGCACTTTCCGGATATTGCACCGCGGCTGGTCGGCGAAGCGCTGAACGTATTTTTCGAACTACGTGATGCGCCCGGCCTTAAGAAGAAACCTTCAACCTCTGAACTGGTTGATTGGCTTAAGCTGCTAATGGCGGATGAAATTTCCCAGGAAGCGCTCTACAACCGCGACCCAGCCAAGGCGCTGCCGCCCATGGCCGGCGCACTGGTTAAAAACGAGCAGGATACGCAGCTGCTTGAACGCCTAGCGTTTATGTTACGCCGTCAGAAAGGCACAGGTCGTTAAGCCATGTTTATTGGTCTGTTCGAAACCTTAAAGCGTGCAGGCGTGCCTGTTTCGCTGCGTGAGTTATTGGACCTGCACGCGGTGGTTGAACGTGGCGTCGTATTCGCCGATATGGAAGCATTTTACCAAGTCGCTCGCATGGTAATGGTAAAAGACGAACGCCACTTTGACCGCTTTGACCGTGCCTTTGCTGCCTGGTTTAAAGGCCTTGAAGACATGGACGCCGCCATTGAGGCGTTGATTCCCGATGACTGGCTGCGCCGAGAATTTGAAAAGCAGCTGTCGGATGAAGAGAAAGCCAACATTGAATCGCTAGGCGGTCTGGAAGCGCTGATCGACACCTTTAAAAAACGCCTGGAAGAGCAAAAAGAGCGCCACGCAGGCGGTAACAAGTGGATTGGCACAGGCGGCACTAGCCCATTTGGCGCCTATGGCTATAACCCTGAAGGCATTCGCATCGGCCAGGAAGGCTCACGCCATCGCCGCGCAACAAAGGTCTGGGATGAACGGCGCTTTCGCGACTATGACGATTCGCTGGAGCTGGGTACCCGCAATATCAAAATGGCGCTGCGCCGATTACGCAAGTTCGCCCGCCAGGGTGCTGTGGAAGAGTTCGATGTCGACAGTACCATTCGAGAAACAGCGCGCGATGGGGGCTTACTAAACGTTCAGATGCGCCCTGAGCGCCACAACGCCGTTAAGGTGCTGCTGTTTCTGGATGTAGGCGGCTCCATGGATGATCACATTCGTGTTTGTGAGGAGCTGTTTTCGGCTGCCCGCTCCGAATTCAAGCATCTTGAACACTACTACTTTCATAACTGTTTATACGAAGGGGTCTGGCGACATAATTCAAGACGCGGCAGCGAGCGCATCCCCACCATGGACGTGCTCCACACTTACGGCGCGGATTATCAGGTAGTCATCGTGGGCGATGCGGCCATGTCACCTTATGAGATTACTCACCGAGGTGGCAGTGTCGAGCATTTTAATGAAGAGCCCGGCGGCACATGGCTGAAACGCGTCTGCGAGACCTTTCCCCACTTGGCATGGCTTAACCCCATGCCACCTCGCGCTTGGGAGTACACGTATTCCACACAGTTGATTCGTGAAATTATTGAAGACCGCATGTACCCCATGACACTGGAAGGGCTGGAAAGCGCCATGCGCGAGCTGGCCAAAAAGTAGCCTCGGCCAGCTCACAGGATAAGCATGCTCAGAGCGTTGCGGGAAACTGGTTCAAGCCGTTTAGAAAGTCCTGTTTGGCGCTTTCAAATGCTTTTGGGTCGTGCTTAAAGCGTCGTAAAATTAGCGCCTCATCCAACGCAACGGTCGCGGCCAGCTCGCCTGCATTACTGGCCGGATGGCGGCCGCTTAAGCCAATGCGTTTGCTGTCAACGCCATCAAACCAGCGCTTGATACCGCTCGCCTGATAAACCGCCTCCTGCTCCGCATTATCCACCTCAACGCGCAGCGGCGCTTTAAGCGCCAATTCGCTGATAAGCCGCTGCTTGGCGCCTTGCTCAAACTCGCAGGCGTGAGTAATCGTCATGCCTTCGCCCGCCTCATCCAATACCAACAGCGCCAGCGCCAACGGCTTACCAGCGCCATCAACACCCGCCACCAAACGGGCTATTTCTTGGGTAAACAGCACCTTGCGCGTACCGGCAAACACCACCAGCGGGGTTAATCCTGCCTGCTGACCATAAACGCTAGCGCACAGTTGCGCTAAACAGGCATCTCGCTGCCCCGCTTCTTTAATCTGAACTACCTTCATGACGCTCTCTTTAAGCTGTTGCTAACCGTATTAGCTACGTTAATGCATGTAAACTGATCGGGATACGAATAGTCACGCAATTGAGCACTTTTGCTGCCCGCTGGAGGTTAAATGCCTCAGTTTTTCAACGATCCGATACTACCCCAACCGGACTTCACAGGAAGTCACATGGTGATAGATGATCACTACGTGTTTATCTCGGGTCTAACCGTTGCTGACCTTTCTAACGACCACGATGCCAAAGGCGATATCAAGGAAGAAACGCGCCTAGTGATTCGCGAGCTTGCACGCATGCTGAACCAAGAAGAAGGCAGCTTAGCGGATGTGGTGCGTGTTGACATCCATTTGGCTGATTTAAAAGATATCAGCTCGATGGACGCTATTTATTCCGAATTCTTTGGGCCGGGTTGTTACTCGGCCCGTACGTGCACTGAATCGCCCTCTATCTACGGCGGTAGTCGCCTTGAAATTACCCTAATGGCTAAATGCGTTAGCGATTCGGAGCTCTAGCTACTTTGCAGCACAAAAAGCCAACTGAATGGCCTTTTGTGTACTCGTCTCTAGAAAGAACTTGTTTTACAAACTTGCCAACATACCAGTGGGATAGGTAAGCGTCAGCAGATTTGCCACCCCTATTAAGAAGAGCGTCGCTCCAGCCGCTAAACCCACGGCAGCTATGGGCTTCATACGTGCCACCACCAGTAAGAAGCCAAGGCAAAATATGGCGGCGGCAAACAGGAAACCGAGCACCATCACGCCTCCAATCAACGCGAAGAAACCGGCGACCCAAAGCAACTGCTGACTTAATGTCTGAGTTTGCCACTTCATCGGTTTGATGACCGTTCTAACAATTTCCAGCACGCAGGCTGCCACGATAATGGCAATCGCCAACCGGGGCATGATGCCACCCAGCATGGAAAGATCCGCAAACGCCCACCACATATACGCGGCACCGGCTAACAGACTGCCCAGCAATGCCACATCAATCACGCCCAGCGACAACGGAGCCACCTCTTCTTGAAGCGGATGAGCAGCAGACTCCTCGCTTTGACGGCGCTTTTGCAGGTAGTTACGTAAAGAGCGACGTAGCGGCGGAAGTAGCAGTGAGGCCGCAATCAGTGCGCCAATGATCAGTACGCCAGGCCGCATGAAGGCCTCAGCCCCCTGAAACTGGGCGGCTTGATAGAAGTATGCTTCAGCACCGGGCGCGAGCACAAAGCCAATCAAGAAGGCCGGGCGAGACCAGTTCGCCTGCTTGAACAGCACGCCAATCGCACCAATAATGCCGAGAGCAAAGAGATCCCCCAGCGAACGCGTTGCTTGATAGGCCGCAAAGAGAATCAAGATGGTAATCAGCGGTGCTAAAATCACGAACGGCACTCGCGTTAAACTCGCCACCGGACGCGCTAAGCCTAAACAGAGCGCAGCGCCTAAGATATTCGCTAAAGCTAACGACCAAATAATGGTGTACGTCAGATCAAGATTGGTCTCCAGCATACTAACCCCGGGCTGAAGGCCCAGCAGTAGCAAACCACCCAAGAACACCGCCGCCGTGCCAGACCCAGGAATACCAAACAGCAGCGTGGGCACCATTGCCCCGCAGGCACAGGCGTTGTTAGCAGATTCGGGCGCAATCACACCACGAATATCGCCTTTACCGAACTGTGATTTATCCTTGGCGCTCTGCACCGCATGGCCATAGGTGAGCCAATCCACCACTGAACCCGCCAGGCCAGGAATCGTGCCCATCAAGCTGCCAATGCCCGCGCAGCGAGCCACCAACCCAGGTCGTTTGGCTACATCCTTGACGCCCTCTTTCCAGCCTTTGCCCAATTGGCAGGGCTGCTCGGCAATTGCGCCGCGCTTCACTAATAAATCAATGATTTCAGGCAGTGCGAAAATACCTAACCCCACCACCACTAACGGCAATCCATCGTAGAGGTAGTCAATTTCAAACGGCAGCCGGAACTCCCCAGTGGCGGGTGCCATGCCAATGGTGCCCACCAGTAAGCCAACGCCGCAGGCAGCAATGCCTTTAAAAACATCTTTACCAGACAGAACCGCCACCATGGAAAGCCCCAGCAGCGTCAACATAAATAGCTCTGAGGAAGAGAACGACAGCACAACAGGCCGAGCAATAAGGATAAAGGCCGTCAACACCAGCGCACCGATAAGCCCACCGATCATTGATGACAGAAACGCGCTAGAGAGCGCTCGTGCCGCCTGCCCTTTTTTCGCCAACGCAAAGCCATCTACTACGGTGGCCTGGGAAGCGCTAGAGCCTGGAATGCCAAGCAGTACAGAGGCAAACGTATCGCCAGTGGGGATCACCGCCACTAAGCCCATTAGCATGCCCAGAGCAACGGAAGGCTCCATGCCATAAAGAAACGGTAACAGCAGCGACATGCCGGCTATGCCGCCAAGCCCAGGAATGATGCCCACAATCAGCCCAATCAGGACACCAATCACCATGTACAGCATATGGGGAACAGTAAACAACTGCCCCAAACTGGAAAATAAGACATCTATCATTGTCATGGCTCTTATGTTGTTTAGTGTAAGGGAGCCCAAAAGCACCACTTAAGCAGTGCTTTTTTGTGTTAACTGGCGTGTTAAATACGGGCATCGTGCTGCTCTAGCAGCCACTCGACCAACCACTGTCGCGTGGCATCATCAAGTGACATGGCCTCCTGTAGATGCTGCTCGACGACCTCACCCACCACTGGCGTGTAGGGGCCAAGCTGTGCCATTGCTGCATCTTTAAACGCTTCTGTATCCACAAAACGCTGTGCTGCTTCGCGATACTCCTGAATCAGCGCTTGTGGAGCATCGTTTGGCAGTAGGATCAACTTTTGCAGCGTGAACCCTGAGGCAAAGAACTTACGATACGCCTCGGCGGCGGGACCGCTAGGTGCTTCACCATGCAGGGTTTCATACACTTCATTGAAGGTTGGCAAGTCAGGAAAGGCAGGATCACGAACGATCTCGCCGCTGTCATTAAGAACGCCTAGGGAAAACAGCGGCACCGCTCGGCCGCTCTCTACCAGAGGTTCTACGCTGCTGAAATAGGCAGAGGTGGTCTGGAAATCGATATCGGCCTCGCCACGCTCAAAGGCTAACCGCCCTTCTCCACGGCTACGCATGCCCGAAACGGCCTGCACATCGGCCCCCAGCAAATCAAGCGCAATCAATACCGGCAGCTCTAGCCCGGTATGGCTTTGAACGGCAAACTTAACGCGCTGGTTAGTTACCGCGTTCAGCACTTCCTCTGCGCTATCGCCTAGGCCAGGTTGGGCATAGACCACGCCGCCGGTGGGCGTCGCTAAAATCGGCGTCCAATCATCGTAGCTATAGCGTACTCGGCGGTCTTGCAGCATGGCAGGGTATTGGGTAGAGGCAGACGTGCCAATCCACTGGCTGCCATCCGAGTCCGCCCGCATGGCGAACAGATTACTGCCATTAATAGAGCCGCCGCCGGGTACGTTGTCAATCACCAACGTCGGGTTGCCTTGAATATTCTCGATCATCCAGGTGGTGAAGAAGCGCGCCCATACGTCGGTTCCTCCGCCCACACCAAAGGGAATGGTCCAGCGAATGGTGTCAGGCACGTTCACATCGTCAGCTTGAGCATTCACACTGATAGCACCGAGCGTGGAACAAGCAACCACAAGTAGCGCTTTCTTGAACGTCTTTAGTGGCGTGTTTTTCAGAGTGGCCATGGCGATACTCCTGTTATTGATTATTGTCGGTCAGTCATAAAGGTAGCGTTATTCAATCAACGGTTTCGATAACGTGTTGCCCCACTTTCTTTGGAGGGGTCGCGTAAAAAATTTGCCCGCTCATGATCTTGCGAGCCGTTCGAATGAGCGATACGCGCGCTAGGTCAAAGGCATTCTGCTGGCGATATTCGGCCGTTAGCTCAATAGAGCCAGAAGGATGCTCCAGAATAATCTGTGATAGCAGTTGTCCAGCGAAAAGCTTACGAGTGCTCATGGCCATGTGATTGGCAATCGAGCCGGGCACGTTAATCGCCGCCACCACGGCCATCGCACCTGTCACGGCAATCGCTTTATGGCAGCGATGGGGCACAAAATAGCGCACATTCAGCGTGTGGGATGCTGCTTCAGCCGCTGAAATAAGTACCACCTTGGGCAGCACGCTCTGGCTAACATCGCCCATTCCCATTCGTCTCCCCGCTTCACGGCGCAGGGTCTCCAAGCGGGTTAATAAGGCCGCGTTATTATCCAGCTCAACAGGCGACTCATGGCCAGTTAACCCGACCGACTCAGCGCGCAGCAGCATAATCGGGGTGGCCGCATCAATACAGCTCACCTCGACACCATCAATCTCATCGCAAGCGTTTCCGGTGGGTAGCAGCTGGCCCGTTTTACTGCCCATGATGTCTAAAAAGCTGAGCTGGATGCCCGCCGCACTGCCAGGAACGCCGCTAATGGTAACGCTACCTTCGTACTGCACCTGCTTACCCGGAGTGGGTACATGGCACTCAATCAACCGCCGGGTGTTCAGGTTATGCACCTTCACCACGGTCGTACCGTCTTGGGGTTCCACCAGCCCTGTTTCGATGGCATAGGGCCCAACGGCAGAGAGCATGTTGCCGCAGTTCGGGTTAAAGTCGACGCGCTTGTTCACTACGTCTACTTGAGCAAACAGGTAGTCAACATCGGCATCAGGGTGTGACGAGCGCTCCACAATGGCCACTTTGCTGGTGAGCGGGTCGCCGCCTCCAATACCATCGATCTGTAGCGCATGGCCGGAGCCCATCAAACTCAGCAGAATATCAGCCTGCTGGGCCTGGTCACTGGGCAGATCTTTCATGCGAATAAAGGGGCCTCTAGAGGTGCCGCCCCGCATAATGACACAAGGAATGCTGTTCATATCGCTCCGCCATAGTTCGCGATGACTGTATGAACGAAGAATGTCAGCCAATGTTTAATGTCTCAAATGCAAATATAGGTTGCTATAAATCCGTTTTGTGCATTAATGTGTTTTGATTATTAATTACCCTCTTTAGCGCAACAATCCTATGCTGCATAGACTCGAATTTCTCGACCTCCAGGCCTTCATTTTGGTCGCTGAATTAGGCACCTTTCATGAGGCGGCGCAGCGCTTGCATTTATCGCAGCCAGCGCTTACTCGGCGCATCCAAAAACTCGAAGAACTCCTTGAAGTTGAATTACTTGAGAGAACCACGAGACGTACCCGACTAACGCCAATTGGAGCTGACTTTCTACCCCGTGCCAGACGTATGTTAGAGGAGTATGAGTCCTCGATTTTGGGAATTCGCGAGCTCGTCACGCACCAAAAAGGCACGGTGACGATTGCCTGCTTGCCAACGGCAGCCTTCTACTTTTTGCCTAGTGTCATTCGCGTGTTTAGCGAGGCTTGGCCGGGCATTCGCATCCGAATTCTGGATGTCAGTGCTAACGAGGGACTGGAAAAAGTCATTAATGGTGAGGCGGATTTCGGCATCAACATGATCAGCGCGCAAAGCTCCGAGGTGCGCTTTACCCCGCTACTTCGAGACCCCTTTGTGCTGGCACTGCGCTCAGACCACCCGCTTGCCAGCAAAAAGCAGATTGAGTGGAGCGATTTAGAAGATGTGCGTCTCATTACTGTGAGCCGCGATAGTGGCAATCGCACGTTGCTGGATAACGCGCTTTCAGCGGAGGGTATCCACCTCAACAGCTTTTATGAGGTACAGCATCTCTCTACCTCATTAGGACTGGTGGAATCGGGGTTGGGTGTGGCTATTTTGCCGCGCATGACCATGCCCGGCCCGGATCACGACACGCTCTGTTCTCGCGATTTACCCGAGCCACGCATTCAGCGCTCGATTGGTTTAGTGCGCAGCAACTCGCACAGCTTATCCAGTACTGCGCAGCTATTTATTGATCTTCTTTTAGAGCACTGGGGCAAAGAAGCTATCTAGCGACTTTCGGAAGGTAGCAACGCTAATACCGCCTCAATATCTACATGGGCTTCCAGCATATCCGCCAAGCGATCAAGTTCATGCTCTCGGTGGGCTTGGTAATCGCTTTGCTCGTCGTCAGCGAGGCCCAGTTGTTTTAACAGCCCATGGCAGGCATCAGGATGGTCAAATAGTCCATGCAGATAGGTGCCGATGATTTGGCCATCATCACTGACCGAGCCTTCTGGTCGACCATTAATATCAAATAGTGGCCTGCTCAGGGCGGAGCCTTCGCTAATGCCGTTATGAATTTCATAACCCATGACCGTTGCCGTTTCGCCGACTAGCACACCGCTAACATTACGTAGCTGTTTGCCCAGCACCATACGTGTGGTGAGCGATAAAAGCCCCAATCCGGCTACTTTCCCTGGCTGCCCTTCTAGCCCGTCGGGGTCATCGACCCACTCGCCCAACATCTGAAAACCACCGCAAATACCCAACACCTTACCGCCATAGCGCAGGTGACGCTGAATGGCGTTATCCCAGCCCTGGCGCTTTAGCCAAGCTAGGTCGCTGGCAGTGCTTTTACTGCCCGGCAATATGATGACATCTGCCGCGGGAATCGGTTGGTCCGGTCCAATAAAATGCAACGCCACGTGAGGATGAAGGCGCAGCGGGTCAAAGTCGGTATGGTTACTGATACGTGGAAGCGCCGGCACAACAATAGTTAATGGCGCTGCCTGCGCTGTTTTTTGGGTGAGGCCAACGCTATCCTCAGCATCCAGTAATAATCCCTGCAGATACGGCAAGGTGCCGAACACAGGTTTACCTGTCCGCTGGGTCAACCACTCAAGCCCTGGGTTCAGCAGGCCAATGTCGCCGCGAAAACGGTTGATAATAAATCCCCTGGTACGCGCCTGCTCGCTTTTACTGAGCAATTCAAGCGTGCCTACCAACTGGGCAAATACGCCTCCTCGATCAATATCGCCGACCAGTAATACGGGGCAATCTGCCGACTCCGCAAACCCCATATTCGCGATATCGCCCTTTCGCAGATTAATTTCGGCAGGGCTGCCTGCCCCTTCGGCAATAATGACATCATAACGGCGCTGCAATGCATGCCAAGCGGCCATGACACTTTCCTGAGCAGTCCGCTTAAAGGCGTGGTAATCCAGCGCCCCCATATGGCCGTACACCTTACCGCGCAAAATTATCTGAGCGCCACGGTCCGATTCCGGCTTAAGCAGCACGGGGTTCATATCACTATGAGGTACCACGCCAGCGGCCTGTGCTTGTAGAGCGGTAGAGCGGCCGATTTCTCCGCCATCTTCCGTTACGGCACTGTTCAATGCCATGTTTTGAGGCTTGAAAGGAGCCACACGAAAGCCTCGACGTTTAAGCACTCGGCATAGCCCGGCGACCACGGTGCTCTTACCTGCATCTGACGTGGTGCCTTGAATCATTAAGGTGGCCATGCGACATGCTCCATACGTTCAGTTAGCCCAGCAAAGGCCGAACTGTAGCGAGCACTCTACAAGGATGCAACGCACATCAAGGGCAAAGAAGACCACCCTTGCGACGGCACCCCCAGCAGGCTTAGCGATTCAAACAAGCGCTTTACACGCCCTCAGCCCTCCTGGCGTGATAAAGCATCTGATTGTTTAACCTGAAAACAGAGATGGAAGTTGCTTAATAACGCCGGCATGGGCTCATCTTCTGTGAGCCTGTCGGGCGGGTTTAACGTAAACGTGTGGTTGTTCATCAGCGCGGCCAGTACCGCGCTGGTCACCAGCAGGACGATATTTCTTCCGGGGCAAATACCCGGCCCTCCGCTAAAAGGCAGCAGTGGCCAGTGTTTAAGTTGTTCAGGGTTTAGCCAAATATCGGGCGCAAAGCGGTTGGCGATGTCCAATGTGCGGTCATCACGGTGAAAATAGGGCGCATGGATAAGCAGCGTGGTATTGGTAGGCATTTCGCCTTGCGACCAGCACGTTCGCTCTGTTGTTTCGCGCAGAATAAGGGGCGTTGTTGGCCACAACCGCAAGGCTTCCAGCACACAGGCTTGTAAAAAGGGGTTGTCTGGCGGTGGGGAGAGGTTAATTTCACGCTGAGCCCGTTCAGCCTGAGCCGGATGGGCGCATAGCAGCGCCAACGCTCGAAACGTCGCCATACCGGCAGGCTCAAACGCAAATAGCCACTGAGGCATCTGGCCCACAGGTTTTGCCTGGCTCCCGATGGCGTAATGGGACACCTTCGCCGCCAGGCTATTGGTTTCAGACTGATCGACATAGTGCGCTAAACGATTATGAAATTTTTGCCGTAACCGCTTGTGCTTGGGACGCATGAATCCCCAATTAGCAGCCTTACGCAGTTGAATAAGTTCTTGGGTGAGCGGGTAATCATCCCGAGCAGCATCCCCCAACACCACGCGACGCACGACACGGTTCCAGGCATCAAAAAACAAGGGCCAGTCCAGCTTATTATTATGATGATAAACGGCCTTTAAGAGTGCGTTTACCTCCTGCTCAGCCACTTGGGTAAAGTGATCAGAAAAACGGTGCATCGGACAACCGCTTTCTAAAACGTCTTCAT
This sequence comes from Halomonas sp. 111, assembly GCF_052379685.1. Taxonomy (NCBI): domain Bacteria; kingdom Pseudomonadati; phylum Pseudomonadota; class Gammaproteobacteria; order Oceanospirillales; family Halomonadaceae; genus Halomonas; species Halomonas sp. 111. The sequence goes on along the minus strand of NZ_JBQSYV010000011.1, from coordinate 19,849 downwards.
TTAACCGCCGCCGCTCTTCGCGGGCCTTACCCTTTGAGATCAACGCTACATCCGGTTCAAAATGGGCAAGTGCGCTCTTTTTTGCTGATTCAGCCGTGGCGAAGGGCTCGGGCGTTTCCTCTATTACCCGGGTTGCATCATCCGGGTCTAATATCAATGCCATGGGTTTGAACGGTGTTTTAAAAAGTAGCGGGCCCTTTCCATATTTATTATTAAACGCCTGTACTTGTTTAATGGAGCGCTTGTCCAGTGCCCATCGCTCAGCAACGTGCATAACGCCTGGGCGGCGAATAATGACGCCCTTGGCAATATTGGGCGCCATGACCTTAAACAAGAACGATACGGTTTCGCTAAACGATGCGGTGGGCAGTGAATCGGTGACGGTTTCCTTTGCCATTAGCGCTCTCCTTTTAAATCGTCCATGAGAGCCAAGTCTAGATGCCCCTTAACGCACCGCAAGCGAAACGCTTTAAATCTTTAGCCTTTCAAACCTTTGTTAAAAAAAATAATTTTATAATTAAAGGAAACGGCAAATGCTTTTACCATCGTAAAACTAAAAAAATGGGATCTTTACCGATTGTTTGCTTATTTCACTATTTCGTACAATAAAGAAGAATAACCATCTAACTGCTCAAGGCTCTTCACTGGCCTACTAGCGATAGGCTTCTGGCAGACATTGCCGCCGTTTTCGGTTATTTTGGCAGCCCTCTTTTACCCAAAATTAACGGCTATAAATGCAAGATTTACTCAATGAGATCGCAAGGGCAATGGCCGCCGAAACCGAACGTGGCAAGGTGGCCGACTATATCCCTGAGCTTGCTCATGCGGACCCCCAAAAATTTGCCATTTCACTTGCTACAGTGGAAGGCGCACGCTACTCAGCCGGTTGTGCCACTACTCCTTTCTCGATTCAGAGTATTTCGAAAGTGTTTACGCTGACGATTGCGTTGGGAAAAATGGGCGATGCGCTTTGGTCCAATGTTGGCCGTGAGCCATCGGGTGATCCGTTTAACTCTATCGTTCAACTTGAGCACGAAGGCGGCAAACCGCGGAATCCATTTATTAATGCCGGGGCGATAGCGGTCGTTGACGCCATCATGATGGGTCATGAACCCAAGGAAACGCTTGCCGAACTGCTAAGCTTTGTGCGCTATATCGCGGACGACGACAGCATCTGCTTTGACCATACTGTCGCTGCTTCTGAAATGGCGCACCGTGACCGCAACGCCTCGCTTGCCCACTTTATGAAAGCATTTGGCCGCCTGCGCCACGATGTCGATAAAGTCCTGGGTACCTATTTTCACCAGTGCGCCATTGCCATGAGCTGCCAACAGCTTGCTCATGCGGGGCTTTTTTTGGCGTCTGATGGCGTTAACCAGCCCAGCAACATTCGCGTCGTCTCCCCTCAACGGGCTCGGCGTATTAACTCGTTGATGATGATGTGCGGGCATTACGACGCCTCAGGTGAATTTGCTTTTCGGGTGGGGCTACCAGGAAAAAGTGGCGTCGGTGGCGGCATCCTGGCAATCGCCCCAGGCCAAGGCGCCATTGCTGTCTGGTCACCAGGCCTGGATGAATATGGCAATAGTCTGCTGGGCACGAGAGCACTTGAAATGTTTGCTCAACGCACCGGCTGGTCAGTGTTTGGGCATTGATCTGATCGTTTTTACTCCTTCAAGTCACCACTCACAATCTGGTTAGTAATAAAAAAACTAAAATATTTCTACCTTGCTAACCAGACAACATCCTACTGATGGTAAAACTGCCATCAAATTCTTGCCAAATTTACATCTCCTCGACATCAGTTCGTAACAGTCCCTCGCTAGGCTGACACCCAACCAATGAGATCGATCTCATTTCACCAATAACAGGTGCTGGCATGGCAGATTTACTCAGCGTGGCAAAACTCGCCGGCGTCTCTCGAGCAACGGCCGCACGCGCTTTTTCAACCCCTGATTTAGTACGCGACACAACGCGGGAAAAGGTCTTCCATGCAGCTCAACAGCTTGCATTTAGGCCTAACAAAGTGGCTCAGCAGTTGCGCTTACAAGCAACGCAAATGATTGGCGTCATGGTACCTAGTCTTGATAACCCGGTATTTGCGGAACAGCTTCAAGCCATGGAAGTAGCCGCTCGGGCCTGCTGGTATTCACTTATTGTTACGACGAGTGAATACGATGCCAGTCGCGAGAACGACATTGTCGAAGAGATGTTACGTCAGCGAGTTGATGGCTTGGTGCTAACCGTGGCTGAAGCTGATAAAAGCACCGTGCTTACTCAGCTACGTCAAGAAACTACGCCCTGCCTGCTTGTTTATAACCCTCCCGGCAAAAGCGGTTTTCCCTCTGTCGGCGTTGATAATCACGCCGCTAGCGAAGCCGCCACCCACTACCTTATTTCGCTGGGTCACCAGCAAATTGGTATGGTCGCCGGCCCATTACTGCAATCCGACCGTGCGCAACATCGTTATGAAGGCTATCGCCTTGCCATGCAGACGGCTGGGCTACCCCCATATCCACTCATTGAAATGCCCCGTCACACCCAAGCAGACCTGAAAAGTCTAGCGCCGCATTTACATGGCACCGATGGACTCAGTGCGCTGATTTGTACCAATGATCTACTCGCCATCAGTTTGATAGGCGAACTTCAACGAGCCGGGCTTTCGGTACCTAGCGATCTATCCATTATGGGGTTTGACGGCATTGCCCTGGGAAAATATCTCTATCCCTCGCTTTGCACCATTGAGCAACCCCGTGCGGATATTGGTCGTGCAGCCATTCACACGATGTTGAACATGATTCGGGGTGAAAGACCCGTTCTTACACCCCTGCCCTATGTATTACGAAAGGGCGAAAGTGTCGGAGCTCCGACAACCAGAAAGACCCCACCAGGTATTTCATCGAGGAGTATCACATGAACGTTAAGCATCTATATCAAGCGCTATTGGCCACTACGCTGATCAGCGCTTCAAGCAGCGTGATGGCTCAAAACAGTGATAATGCTATTTGCTACAACTGCCCGCCCGAGTGGGCGGACTGGGGCACACAGCTACGCCTGATTGAGCAGGAAACCGGCATCCGGGTACCACAAGATAATAAAAACTCCGGCCAGTCACTGGCACAGCTAGTGGCAGAAGCCAATAGCCCTGTTGCTGATGTGGTCTACTACGGAGTGACGTTTGGTATCCAGGCGATGGAAGCCGACGTCGTTGAGCCTTACCAGCCAGCCCATTGGGATGAAATACCTGAGGGCCTTAAAGACCCTGACGGTAACTGGTTTGCCATTCACTCAGGCACGCTTGGCTTTATGGTCAACGTTGATGCCTTGGATGGCGCCCCCGTTCCTACCTCTTGGGAAGACCTGCTCAAACCTGAGTACCGGGGCATGGTGGGCTATCTTGATCCCGCCAGCGCTTTTGTTGGTTACGTGGGGGCAACCGCGGTTAACCTAGCGATGGGTGGCGATCTTAACGACTTCACCCCCGCCATTGATTACTTCAACCAGCTCGCCGATAACGCCCCTATCGTTCCGAAACAAACCAGCTACGCCCGCGTACTTTCCGGTGAAATTCCGATTCTGCTGGATTACGACTTCAACGCTTACCGTGCCCGCTATAGCGATGGCGTCAACATCGACTTTGTGATTCCTGAAGAAGGCAGTGTCGTTGTGCCCTACGTCATGAGCTTGGTGAAAGATAGCCCTAACCCGGAAAACGGCCGCCAAGTGCTTGATTTCGTACTTTCCGATCAAGGCCAAGCGGTATGGGCAGATGCTTATCTACGCCCGGTACGCGAAGAGGCTATCTCAGCAGAAGCCCGTGAAGTCTTTCTGCCCGATAGTGATTACGCCCGCGCCGTCACGGTAGATTATGATGCCATGGCCAATGCCCAGCGCAGCTTCTCCGAGCGGTATCTTTCGGAGGTTCGTTAATCATGGCAGTCATATCCAAGCAGCCCCCAGGGGCTGCTTATTCAGCCACCCAAGCAATAAGCCAAACCCCGAAACGTAAAAACTTCATTGCGGTATTCGCCTTAGCGCCAGCACTAGCCGTATTTTTCGCTTTCTGGCTACTGCCGTTTTCTCGTCTGATTCTAATGGGCGCTGAAGCCGATCGTAGTAGTGGTATCAGTGCTTATCTCACCATTCTTACCCATCGACAGTACTTAATTAGCCTCGTCACCACCGTCACAATCTCCTTTACCGTCTCACTTGTTGCCGTGGGCATCGCAGGCATCGCCGGTTTTTTTTTGGCACGCCACCGTTTTATAGGTAAATCGGTATTGGTCGCGATTCTCACCTTTCCACTTGCCTTTCCAGGCGTGGTAGTCGGCTTTTTAGTGATTATGTTGGGTGGTCGTCAGGGAGCTTTGGCTCAATTGAGCCTGTGGTTATTCGATGAGCGCTGGATGTTTGCCTATTCACTTGCCGGGCTCTTTATCGGCTATCTCTATTTTTCCATTCCGCGCGTCATCACCACGGTAATGGCGGCTTGTGAAAATCTAGACCAAAGTCTTGAAGAGGCTGCCCGTTCGCTGGGGGCAAACTCATGGCAAGTCACTAAAGATGTCATCGTGCCGGGTATTGCGCCCGCTTTACTTTCGACCGGCGCTATCTGCTTTGCGACCAGCATGGGGGCATTTGGTACCGCTTTCACGCTCGGCACGCGACTGAGCATTTTACCTCTCGATATTTATGGCGAATTTACCAACTACGCCAACTTCGCCATGGCAGCCGCGCTATCTGTTGTGCTTGGGCTGATTACTTGGGTCGCATTAAGTCTGGCCCGCAAGTTGGCGGGCGGCAATGTAGGAGCCCCCGTATGAATCCACGTATCCGATTCTTCCTACAGCTGAGTTTCACTCTGCTGGTTTGCCTCTTCATGATCATCCCCGTGGTCATGTCCGTCATGGCTGGGCTGACCGAGAACTACTTTGTTGGCCTTAAAAGCGGTTTGACGCTGCGCTGGGTAAGTGAGGTATGGCAGCTTTACTCCAACACAATCTGGCTTTCTATCAAGCTGGCGCTGGCCTGTTTGGTGATTACAACGCTGATTGGCGTGCCCGCGGCTTATGGTTTGCTACGCAGCCGCCGCCGCTGGGCCAATGCGATTGAGGAACTGCTCCTGCTACCGGTGGCCGTGCCAGGCCTTGCCACTGCCCTCGCTTTACTACTTGCCTACGGTAGCTACCGGGAATTCCGTGGAAGCTGGCTATTCATTTTGGTAGGCCATGTACTTTTCACTCTGCCATTTATGGTGCGAGCCGTGCTTTCTGTTATGCAAACCGCGCGTCTACCGCTGCTTGAAGAAGCGGCAGCAAGCCTAGGAGCCAACTTTCGACAACGCTTTTTTGCGGTGGTGATTCCCAACTGTCTTAGCGGTATTTTGGCGGGCGCGCTGATGGTCGTCACCCTATCAATTGGTGAGTTCAACATTACCTGGATGCTGCATACCCCGCTTACTAAAACCCTTCCGGTAGGCCTAGCCGATAGCTATGCCTCCATGCGCCTTGAAGTGGGGTCGGCCTATACACTGATCTTTCTAGTGATGATTGTCCCACTGCTGGTGGCTATTCAATGGGCTGGGCGGCTTTCCAGCCCACGCCGTTAAGCAACCAGAACATCTAACTCGCCCCGTCGCCAAGAGATAACCCCGAGATCGATATGAGTTCATCCGTCAGCATCACCCTAACCCAATGCAGCCGTACTTTTTCAGGTAACCACAAGGCCCTGCAACCGCTAGATCTCCACATTAACGCAGGAGAAACCTTAGTGTTACTTGGGCCGTCTGGATGTGGCAAAACTACTACACTGCGCATCATCAGCGGCCTTGAAAGCCCGGATAAGGGCGGTCGCGTCCAATTTGGCGAACAGGATGTGACTGCCCTGCCTATTGAAAAGCGCGATGTCGGCATGGTGTTTCAAAACTACGCCCTATTTCCCAATATGAGTGTTGCCGACAACATTGCCTACGGTCTGAAAATACAGCGCTTGCCCCGTTCTGAGATTGAGCAACGGCTGGCCGAGGTCATGCGCATGGTGGATCTGGAAGGCTTTGGCGAGCGGCGTATTGATGCCTTGTCAGGTGGGCAAAAACAGCGCGTTGCCCTCGCGCGCGCCATTGCCGTTCGCCCCAAAGTGCTGCTATTTGATGAACCCCTTGCGGCTCTGGATGCCAAGTTGCGCGACCGGCTGCGCCTGGAAATCGGCCAGCTACTACGCGAGCTGGGCACAACCGCGGTTTATGTGACCCATGATCAAGACGAGGCGATGGCCTTGGGAGACCGTATCGCAGTGATGCAAACCGGGAGAATTGCACAATTGGGTACGCCCCAAGAGATTTATCACCAGCCCGCCAATGCGTTTGTGGCCGACTTTATCGGCGCGGTGAATCGCTTGGAAGTCATCGGAAAAGGGGCTGATGGTCATCTCACGGTGCAAGGCGGTGAATTGACCGCGCCTCACCTACAAGAGGCACTAAGCGTTTACTGTCGTCCAGAGGATATCGAAGTGGTCGCCCTAGCGGATGCCCAAGTAAAAGGCCGCGTTCTACAAAGTATTTTTCTAGGCCAGTCTCAGCAGTTAATGGTTGATACAGGTGGCGCTACACCGATTCAGGTTAAGGCATCATCGCGCCAGCTTTGGCCCACCGGCGCCGCTATTGGTTTGAACCTGCCCCCGCAAGCGCTTTTTCATCCAGAGCCAAGTCATTCAAAACTAGCCGCCACAAGCGCCAAGGAGCAGGCCAATGGGTAAATCTTGTCTTATCGCTCAAATCAGTGACCCGCATATCAAAGCTGGCGGGCGCCTTTCCTATCGTCAAGTGGATACTGCCAGTGCTCTACGCCAAGCCATTCAAACGCTCAATCAGCTAATGCCACGCCCCGATTTGGTACTCATTAGCGGTGACCTGGTCGACTTTGGCCACCCCGATGAGTACGCGACATTTAAACAGATTTTGGCGGAGCTAACGCTGCCGGTTTATCTGATCCCCGGCAATCATGATGACCGCGATCATTTACGTACTGCTTTTCCCGAGCATGACTATCTCTTTCAAGACGCTCATTATTTACAGTGGGTAATTGATGACTACCCAGTACGCCTAGTGGGGCTGGACTCCTCCGTGCCGGGCGAGCCTTACGGAGAGCTAAGCGAGGAAAGCCTGTGCTGGCTGGATAAAACCCTGGCCGAACAGCCGCAAACCCCAACGCTGGTGATGCTCCATCATCATCCATTTATCAGTGGCATTGATCATATGGACCGCCAGCCTCTTAAGCAGCCCCACGCGCTGGCCGAGATAATTAACAAGCATGCCCAGGTTGAACGCGTGCTTTGCGGGCATGTACACCGCACTATTCAGGCACGCTTTGGAAATACGTTAGCCATCAGCTGCCCTGGAGTTTCGCATTATGTCAGCCTGGATCTAACCCCAGACGGCCCTTCCCGTTTCCAATTAGAGCCGCCAGGGTATTTACTACACCAATGGTCAGCAGAGGCAGGCATGGTGACGCACCAAGGTTTTATTAAACAGTACCCGGGCCCTTATCCGTTTTACGACGCTAACGGTCTAATTGACTAATACACGCTTCATACACCGCTAAATCCCCGGCAGAAAAGCAGCAAAACGTAACCGCCTCAACGGTAGAGCCCTGCCTTAGCGCCTCGCTCACCGTTGAGACAGCAATCCGTGCAGCTTCTTCAATAGGATAACGGTATACGCCGGTACTGATGCTTGGAAATGCTACCGAGCGTGCGTTTACCGATTCAGCCAGAGCCAAGCAGCGCTGATAGCAAGACGCCAATAATTCGGCTTCGCCGCGTGTTCCGCCATGCCATACAGGGCCAACGGTATGGATAATAGTACGTGCTGGCAGTTTAAAGCCTTCGGTCAGTTTTGCATCGCCAGTGGCGCAACCTCCCAGCGTTCGACAGGTGTCAAGTAGCTCCGGCCCGGCCGCACGGTGAATGGCGCCATCTACACCTCCGCCACCCAGTAATGAGGTGTTAGCCGCGTTAACAATGGCATCAACATGAAGCGTAGTGATATCAGCTTGTATCGCGATAATGCTCATTTACAACCTCCTTGTTGGCTATTTAGATGCACCGATCGGCTCCACTTCAGGTGTTAAGTGCGCCAGCTCCCAGGCCTGCACCATCTGCTTTTTAGCGACGCCCCAACGGTAGCCACCTAACGCCCCGCTTTGCTGGATAACACGGTGGCAAGGGATCCATAACGCAATTGGGTTAGCACCCACCGCATTGCCTACGGCTCGCGACGATTTAGGCATGCCCAGCGCTTGAGCAATCTGCGTATAGCTTGCCAACTGGCCTTCAGGAATGGTGAGTAGTGCTCGCCATACTGCGACTTGGAAATTGGTACCGGTCACGTGAAGCGATAACGTACCAGGTTTTGTTTTAGAAGCTGCCAATAGCGCATCAACCACATACGCCGTCGCCGCTGGGCGATGATTGAGCGAGCTTCGCGGCCACTCCTTGGCAAGCCGCGCCAGCAGTTCATCGGCGCTCGTAGCATCCACAAAGCCCATACGGCAAACGCCGCGCGGAGTCACCGCTACCAGCACGCTGCCCAAGGGCGTTGCATGCACGCCGTACTCGATACAGACGCCCTCCCCTTGACGTTTATGCTCTCCAGGCGTCACCGCTTCTAACTGCACAAAGTGATCATAAAGCCGAGAGCCACCGCTCAGCCCAAGCTCATGGGCAACATCCAGTAATGCCAGCGGCTCTTTTAATAACTGCTTACCCCGCTCCATGGTGAGGGCCTGCAAAAAGCGCTTGGGCGAGATACCTGCATAGCGGCAGAACAGACGCTGAAAATGGTAGGCACTTAAATGCACATGAGCCGCAACCTCTTCCAAACTGGGTTGCAATACCGCCCGCTCGACCATGTAGACCATCGCCTTTTCGATACGCGCATAATCATCCATTGCCGGTTCCTCTGTGTGATACCGAAGCTCTCCTAGCTTAAGCGCTCCCTAGCGGCCTGCCGACCCGAATCTTGCGCATATCATTTTTATACAATACCCCGTCGCCACATCATCGCACACTCCCCTTACTGTTTAGGAGGATCACAATGTGCGTTTCGCTATTACTCCCCATGTCAGCTTTTGCTCTTGCCGCATCCATTTCCCCAGGCCCCGTCAATTTGATATGCCTCAGTAGCGGCACCCATTACCCTATTGTTAAAGGGTTAATCTTTGTGACAGGAGCCACACTAGGGTTTATAGCGCTGTTTCTAGGAATTGGTGCAGGGCTTTACGCTTTGCTCACCACCGTGCCTCTACTTGAAGTATTACTTCGTTGGGCCGGAGTAGCGTTTCTGCTTTACCTAAGTGTCAGGTTAGCAATGGATGACGGCAAGTTGTCTGTGCAAGCAACCACCAAACCGCCTGGTTTTATGACAGGTGCGCTCATGCAATGGCTAAACCCCAAAGCATGGATTGCATCGGCTTCTGGCATTGGCGCTTATACAACGGGTAACGACCCGGCTCAAATAGCCATGTTCGCGGCGCTTTACCTGCCTATTTGCTGGTTATCGTTAGCCAGCTGGGTTTACGCGGGGGCTTTCTTAAAGCGCTATATTCAAACGCCTCGATTGTTAGTCGCTATTAATCGACTGCTTGCAGCGTTATTGGCTGCTAGCTGCCTATTTTGCGAAGCTCTATATACGGTATTTTTGGGTCACGCCAAAAAACAGGAGCTGCGAAAGGAAAAGAGTGTGGGGGTATCTATTATATCCTAGCCAATAAGAGAAGTGATGAAGAGTAAAATGACCCTACCGCCTGCGTGTCGCCACCTCACCACTCGCGCTAGACAATACCATGGGACTGACCCAGTATGTACCGCCGTATTAGTCCGCCGATGTAGATCCCATCCATGGCCATTATCTCAAAAAGTCCTAAAGTGTGGTTCGAGCGCATTAACGGCTCAAAGAATATGCTATGGCTATTGGGCATGTTCTCATTTCTTGAAACCATTATTTTACCCATTCCCATTGAGCTAATACTCATCCCGCTAATGGCAGCCAACAAGCAGCGGATCTGGCTTTTGGCGACCATCACTACATTGGGCTGTCTGACCGCCTCCCTGGTGGGCTACAGCGTAGGCTTGCTGTTATTTACGTCGGTAGGCACATGGTTTATCAACATCACCGGTATGCAGGAGAGCTTTCAGGCGTTTCAACTGTTTTTTGATCAATACGGCTTCGCTGCCATTATAGCCATGGGTATCCTGCCTATCCCCTTTCCGATAGCCATGATAACGGCGGGCATTTCGGGCTACCCTGTCTTGCTGTTCTTGCTGGCGGCATTAATTGCTCGTGGCCTGCGCTACTATGGCTTAGCCTGGCTGGTTTATCGCTTCGGTAATCGAGTGCTGTTGCTATGGAAGCGCCATGCGTTGTTTACCAGCTTGATGGGCGGCGTAATAGTGCTATTGATTGCTCTGGGGCTACAAGCACTCACGCGCTTGATGATGTAACCGACATAAAGCAGAAGACCAGGAAAGTAGCACCCGCTAGATACCGTAATCCCGCTCGACCTTGGCAATCCGAGTTTTAAAGTGCTGATACCACTGCTGATGCCCAAGCCGCTGTGCTTCTTTATGTTCGGCGTGCGCCTTCCACGCTTTAATCGAGGCCAAGTCAGCCCAGTAGGAAACCGTAACCCCCACCTCATTTCGAGCCGATTCAACGCCTAAAAAACCTGGCTGCTGCATGGCTAACTCAACCATACGCTCCGCCATGTCATCATAGCCATCTTCAATACCCGTGCGCACAGAGGTGAAAATAACGGCGTAATACGGGGGTTCTGGAGTCGTTGCGATAAGGGCCATGAAGTTCTCTTGATCTGAAAACGGTTTTAAAAAGCATACCGTAGGCGAAGCAGTAGACTCCATAGCTAATTATTGGTGTTTACTCATCAAATCAATATCGTTGCGCGTGAGATGGTGCTTTACCTACGACGCAGCGGGCAAGAGCCCCAGCTTGGCGCTTGGCTTGAAGGGCGCAACCATGTCGATGAGCGAATTCACCTAGTGCAAGACACCCTTTGCGCGGCCCCTTCACACACTTGGCGAGTTGAAGCGCTAGCGGCACAGGCAGCCATGAGCGAACGCCATTTCAGCCGTCGGTTTAAACATCTCACGGGCACGCTGGTAGGCGATTATATTGCGGGTTTGAGGCTACAACGCGCCAAAGCGTTAATGACCGAAACCACATGGACGCTTGCGCGCATTGCAGACGAAGCAGGATTTGGTGATGAGCGCCAGCTTCGCAGGTCCTGGGCTCGGCAGGAAAGTGTGCCGCCCAGCGTGTGGCGCCGGGCTCAGCCAGTCATGCCGGTTTAATACGGTTTTCAATACAGCTACGCAAAAAGCACGATGACTCATCGGCGGTGCTTTACTTGAGGCTTAGACCAGCGCTCGAACTATTTGAAAACACATCACCAGCAAGCACAGCGTTCCAATACCGTAGGAAACCGTGCGCCAAGGCTGAAGTTTGGCCAGATAACACAGCGTATGGCAGTAGCGTGCTGCGGTGAAAATCATGAAGAGCCATACGGCCAAGCCTGAAGGCGCGCCCACGAAAATATAGGTAACTCCCAAGGCCAAAAAAATAGGAATATTTTCAAGATCATTCGACCAGGCTTTGCTAGCTTGCTGCACCTGAGGCAACTCCTCCTGGGCAGGCGCCTTACCTGCTAACGCCGCATCCTCGGGTGTTTTAAAGGTCATTTTGGTGATGCGATGAAACCCCTGATATAAAGACGTGGCAAACATCTTCACAAACAGCAGCACTGTCGCTACCGCGTACCAATAAACGGCCTCATCCATAACGCCTCCGGTAAGATTCAATCCTGGTTAACGCATAATTGATGATTAAACAGTTCATTGCGAAGTGAGAACTTCACTGTCCAAGCATAGCCACTTTCCCAGCCCCTGTGTTTAGGCTTTAATACAGCTTATGCGATGAAGCCCATTCATCAACAAAGCAGGTTGTCGCCATGGCCCACTTTATTCTGCCCGGTAACGCCGTTCATTTGAATTTCCAGCAGCGCCTGCCCAACACCAACCTTCGCACATGGGTGCAATGCCTTTGGTCGATGGGCGGGCAAAGCCCCCTTGCGCATCCCATCGTAGAAAAGCTTTATCCCGATGCAGGCGCCAGCCTCACCATTCACCTTGGAAGCTCTCGTCCCATCGTCACGCTCTGCTTTAACAGACACATGTTGCTTGAGACGTTTGATACGTCCACCACCCGGATGGGTATTCGGTTTAAACCGGCCAGTATGTATAGCCTCCTGGGCTTAGCCCCGGAACAGTGTATAGACGCGCATCTTTGCTTGGGCGATGACATAAAACCCTCCTGGATGGACAGTTTAATGCCGGTGGTGGAGCGCCTTTATCAGCTTGATGCACCCAAAGGATTAGCCCTGCTTGAAACATGGCTTCTGGGTTTACTCAAAAGTCGACTAACGAGTAGAAGCCCCGTACCAGGAATTATCCAGGCGATTAACCAATTACAGCTCCCACCTGAGCAGTTAGCTGCCAATGTTGGGTTAACCCGACGCACCCTGGAACGTCGATTAAAACGTGAAGTCGGTGTCTCGCCAGGCGCGTTGGTGACGTATGCTCGCCTCAACCGAGCGCGACGGTGCTTACTTGAAGCTGACCGGCCGCTATCAGAAATAGCGCTCCACTGTGGCTACTATGACCAGCCGCACTTTACCCACGCCTTCCAATCCTTTACCAACGAAACACCCGCCACCTACCGCAAGCGCAAATTGTCGCAAATTTACAAGGCCTAGTACGCACACCTTTATATGCTGAGACCTCACCAATCAACGAGGTCACTGCCATGTCTCAGCGTATTTCTCGACAAGTCGTTTACAAGCTAACCCCTCGCCTTGCTAAACATTTGGTGCCTCTGGGCGAAGTAGCGGCTAATAGCGCGGTAACGCCTACCATCATCCACCTCGTTCAGCTACGCGTTTCCCAAATCAACCAGTGCTGCTTCTGCCAGCATATGCATACTCAGGAAGCCCGAGACGACGGCGAGCATCAGGTAAGACTGGATGTACTGCCTGCCTGGCGGGAAGCCCCCTGCTTCAATAAACAGGAACGTGCAGCCCTTGAGTGGGCCGAAGCGCTTACCTTAATCAGCCAACAGTCTGTTAGCGACAGCGTCTACCAGAATGCTCTGGCTGCCTTTGGCGAACAGGACCTTCTTGAGCTAACCACGGTGATTCTAGCCATTAATAGTTGGAACCGGGTGGCGGTAAGTATGCAGTTTGCGCCTGACATCTCGCTATAAACCGAAAAAGACATCGCAAGCCTGTGTGACGGCCTGCGATGTCTTGATCAAAATCCCCTTCCGCACGGCTGGCTTCTAAAAGCCACTCCACTCGTTTACTATGCGCCACCCTCACTCCCAAGCTACCCAGGCCGCCATGTCCTTTAACGCACTCTATACCGACCTTTCTGGCTATTACGATGTGATGTGCGAAGACATCGACTACCGGGCGCAAAGCAACGCCGTGCAAAGGCTTCACCAAATTTTTGGTAACGGTGGCAACCTTCACCTCGATGTCGCGTGTGGTACCGGGCCTCATGTTCGCCATTTTATTGATAATGGCTACGTGAGCAGCGGCTTGGACATTAACCAACCCATGCTGGATATTGCCGCCATACGTTGCCCTGAGGCTCAGTTTACGTGTCAGGACATGGGCAACTTCCAGGTAAGCGACCCGCAGGATTTGATTACCTGTTTTTTATATTCGATTCACTACAGCGACGGAATTGAAAAGCTCAAAGCGTGTATTGAAAGTGCGCACAGCGCCTTAATGAGTGGCGGGGTTTTCTGCTTTAACGCAGTCGACAAAGATAAAATCGACAACAATCTGTTTGTGAGCCACACCGTTAAAAAAGCCGACGATGCCTTCACGTTTCGTTCCGGGTGGCATTACAGCGGTAGCGGTGAAAAACAGGCCCTCAAACTTAGTATTGCAAAAACCAACGCGTGCGATACCCAAGTATGGAACGACGAGCACCCCATGGTCGCGGTTAGTTTTGCCGAGCTAATTACGCTGCTTGAGCCCTACTTTGAAGTGCACGTATTCGAGCACAACTTTGAAGCTATCACGCCGTGGAACACCACTTCGGGGAACGCCATTTTTGCCTGCGTGAAGATTCAACCCCCCACGGTTGTAGCAACGGGCCAATCCACTTGTTGCTGATCAGTTCACATAGTACCCACTTACTTTCCAAACGCCGTTTTCAAAGTGCGGCGTAATGGTTTCGGTAATATCAGACTTGTTGGAAAAACGCGTTTGATAGATGAACTTTTTGTAATCATTTTTGGGAGCGCCGGGCATAGAGGTTTGCGTGATGACGCGTGTGCGGCGTCTTGCCTCCACCGACCCGAAGTCACGGCGCGCTGCGCTAATGATCCGCTCTAGCATACTGGGCGAAAGCGGACTCTTAAGAAGCGGTGATGACTCCTCCCAAGCCAGCTCATACTCACCACTGTCGATTGCATCAAGCCATGCCAGCGCCGCGGCCTCAGCCGCATCGGTGTTCGCTTGAGCATAAGGTGCCAGCAGTAGCAGGGCTGTAATGAAACAGATCACGATTTTTGGCATGGGTAACTCTAGGCAGCGATCAGTAAATAGGTGTGCTTAATTTAATATCGGTACCAGTCGCCATTACTTTAGTATTAATCACAATAATCGAACAAGCTAACCGCAGTTTTTTCTATCCCTTGGCTTTATTAAGTAAGAGAAAGCCCCCTGCGCCAACCGCGGCACAGGGGGCTATTTCATGCGTTAACTAGCAAAAAACAGCCCTTAGCGCACCTTACAGGCCAGCAAACTCAAAGGGCTCGGCGTCCTCAAACGCGTTGACCGTATTGCCTGCATAAACACTGTTATTCTTGAGGCTCAGTTTGCGAACAGGCGCGCCCTCAGTAAAGTCGGCATCCTTCATATCCACCCAAAACGTGTTAGGCGTAAGTGCCGTCTCGAAATAATAAACAAGGTGTTTCTGATCAGATACCGCTCTCCACCTGGTAGAAGAAATATTCGGCTCCTCTTCTGATGAGATACCGAAAGGAACAGACGCATTGCGGATCACGCTAAATGCGCTGCCAACAGCAACTCTTGTATCGCTCGTTTTAGGAATGGCATCCATGTAGAACGACGCTCTGACAAACCGATCCGCGGCACGGTTTGTGCCAGGCAGCATGACCAAACCACCGATCTGTCTCCAGTAGTCATCCAGCGTCAGTTGCTGCTTGAAGGTGGGCGAGTTTGTCACCACATTGTATGACGTATCGTGATGAATAGTGAGTTTACCGCCGATATACTCAAATATTGCGTTATCACCCTTGGCATCTGAAATTGACAAGTGAAGCGTAGCAAATCGAGTGGTGCCCGGTATTTCAGCAGAGACGACCACAAAAGGCTCATCGCGCAGCGCCTCCACCGCCTCTTCAACGGTCGCAAAATTATCCAAAACATACTGGACCCAGGCAGCCACGGAAAGCCCCTCGTCATCCGGCCCAAAGTCAGGATACTCTGCCTCAGCAAGCCATAGCAGGTTAGCCACCAAGCCTTTTTCGTTCATGCCATCAGTGCTTGCGATATCAAACGCGCTGGTAACGACACTTCCATACTGGGATGTCCAAGTAACGGAGTTGGGCCCAGCCGCACCATCGCGCTCCATTCCCTTTGGAAACAGCCATAGGTTCGGATGTATTTCGTCCCTCCAATCCATGGAGCGCGCCGTGATAATCATGTCATCAGGGCCCTGATATACCGCGCGCGTGCATGCATCTGCTGTGATGGCCACGAACAAGGCACACATGCTTGCCGCTAGCGTTAATTTTTTTTTGATTCTCATGGTGGTTTCCTTTTATTTACAAACGTTATAGAGCCTGCCAGAGATAATTGGCGGCTAACAAGAAAAGCGCCAATCCCTTTTTTATAAAAAGAATAGCGACATGGAGTCCCCAGCCCATACCCATATTTAAATTATCAAATCCACTTCACCTTAGGCATAAATTTAGCTTTGGTCACACACCTTATTGCACAACATCTGAACTAGTATTTAAACTCAGATGATTGTTCTATTTTTCATCATGTTTTGTCACTACTCACAATCAGGAGTCAGTAATGTTCCGATGTGTAAGGTTATGGACAGGCAGTAATCATCAATCGTGTTTTGAAGAAGGATGGATCGATCTTCCCAAAGGCGAGCGTCATGACTTGCTCAGTGATGTCATCGAAACGACCAGCATCTCCTTTCGGGAAACAAGCGAAGGCGGCAGCTTTAGCTGGCATGACGCTCCCAACCGTCAATTCGTCTTAACGCTTAGCGGCACACTCACTTTCGAGACGCGCACGGGCGACTCATTCACGCTGCACCCCGGCGACATTTTATTGGCGGAAGACACCACAGGCGGCGGCCACCGCTGGCATCTAATCGATAACCAGTCCTGGCGGCGCGTGTATGCGATAGTGCCTCAGGATATAGACCTTCCTTTTATCAGCGCATCAAGCAAGTGTTGAGTTCCTAAGCGGAGAACGTTCATGCCTACATCAGCACAGATTCCCGAGCGGGCAGATATTGTAATGGTCGGCGCTGGCATCATGAGCGCCACGCTCGCAACCCTCCTCAAAGAGCTAGAGCCTTCACTCAAGATTGTGGTACTGGAAACACTGAAAGATTGCGCCCAGGAAAGCTCCAATGGTTGGAATAACGCAGGTACCGGACATGCCGCCAACTGCGAAATGAACTACACCCCTGCTCGCTCAGACGGCACGGTTGATATCAGCAAGGCGCTGGAGGTCAACACAGAGTTCGATATTTCACGCCAACTCTGGGCCTACCTGGTCAAGAAAGGGGCCATTCCCAACCCGCAGGCGTTTATCAATCCCTGCCCACACATGAGCTTTGTTTGGGGCGAGGATAACGTCAACTATCTACGCCAGCGCTTTAAACAGATGTCATCGCACCACTGCTATCACGGCATGGAATATAGCGAAGACCCTGCACAGATCGAGCAGTGGACTCCGCTCATCATGGAAGGACGCAACGATGGCGAGCCCGTCGCGGCGACGCGTATCGTATCAGGGTCTGATGTCGACTATGGCGCGCTTACCCACCTGCTGTTCGACCATTTGTCGCAGCAATCCGGGTTTGAAATTCACTACTTAAAGCACGTACAGGATATTACTCGACAAAACGACAACCGCTGGTGCGTGGAAATGCACGACACGCACAGCAAACATCATGAAAGCATTCAGGCTGGGTTTGTTTTCATCGGCGCGGGTGGCGGCGCTATCGAACTGCTGCAAAAGTCTGGCATCCCTGAAGGGCATGGCTACGGCGGCTTCCCCGTCAGTGGTATTTGGCTACGCTGCGATATAGACAGCATTAGTGAACGTCACCACGCCAAGGTGTACGGCAAGGCGGCCCATGGCTCGCCCCCGATGTCAGTCCCCCACTTGGATACGCGCATTATTGGTGATAAAAAATCGCTGCTCTTCGGCCCTTACGCCGGTTTTTCATCGCGCTTTCTCAAGCAAGGTTCTCTGACGGACATGTTCCGTTCGGTACACCTGGATAATGTGATTCCCATGCTTGATGTTGCAAAGGATAACTGGCAACTAACGGAGTATCTGGTCTCCCAGGTACTGCAAAGCAAGAGCCACCAATTTGAGATGCTGCGCCAATACTACCCAATGGCACGCCATCACGACTGGACCCACGCCGTGGCGGGTCAGCGCGTGCAAATCATTAAACCCAGCCATGAAAAAGCCGGTGTGTTGGAGTTTGGCACCGAGCTAATCGCCTCATCCAATCACTCCCTCGCCGCGTTACTAGGCGCTTCGCCTGGCGCATCAACGGCGGCCTTTATCACGCTAGAGGTATTGGAGAAATGCTTTGCCGACAAGCTAACCAATGATGGCTGGCTCCCCCAGCTCAAGACGATCATTCCCACCTACGGCATCGACCTTAAAACGGATAAAGAGGCCTGCTACGACACGCGCAAGCAAACAGCCGCAACGTTAAACCTGGACTTTGTTTGAGGTCTCTCATGTCTATCAAAAACGTATCTGATTTAGTGATCGAAACGCTGTTGGAAAGCGGTGTTGAGCGGATCTATGGCGTTGTTGGCGACAGCCTCAACGGCCTCACTGAGGCCATACGTGAGCGGCCCGGCATCGAATGGGTGGGCCTACGCCATGAGGAAGTTGCCGCATTCGCGGCCAGCGGCGAATCACAACTAACCGGTAGCCTGGCCGTTTGTGCAGGCTCTTGTGGCCCCGGCAACCTTCATCTTATCAACGGCTTGTTCGATGCCCACCGCACGCGCACGCCGGTGCTGGCCATTGCCGCGCATATTCCCTCTTCAGAGATCGGCGGCGGCTATTTTCAGGAAACCCACCCCCAAGAACTGTTTCGTGAATGCAGCCACTACTGTGAGCTGGTCTCCGACGCCAGCCAATTACCTTATGTGCTGGACAATGCCATTCGCGCCGCCGTTGGGCAGCGTGGCGTTGCGGTCGTGGTGGTGCCTGGTGATGTTGCGCTGCGCGCCTCACCGGTTAAAACGGTAACGCCGCGCCATGGCTTATTACCCCCCACGCCACGTGTGGTGCCCGCCAAAACCGAAGTGGAAGCACTCGCCAAACTACTCAACGATGCAGAGCGCATTACGCTTTTCGCTGGCCGAGGCTGCGCCGGTTCACACGCCCAGCTAATGCAATTGGCCGATGCGCTTAAAAGTCCCATCGTGCACGCACTCGGCGGCAAAGAGCACGTCGAATATGACAACCCCTATGATGTCGGCATGACCGGCTTTATCGGGTTCTCATCAGGTTACGCGGCCATGCAGGAGTGCGACCTGCTGCTGATGCTGGGCACGGATTTTCCGTATAAACAGTTTTTACCGCAAAAGACCAACGTCGTGCAGGTCGATATTCTTCCTGAAAACCTGGGCAGGCGTGCCAAGCTGGCATTGGGCGTGGTCGGCGATATCGGGTTAACCATTGAGGCCATTCTGCCGGCGCTTCATACGCGCACTGACCGGCACTTTCTGGATGCAGCGCTGGCCCACTACGTTAAAGCGCGCGAAGGCCTGGACAAACAGGCGCAAAATCACTCGGCCCACTCACCTATCCATCCACAGTACCTTGCGCGCTTGTTGAGCGAAAAAGCCAATGAGGATGCGATTTTTACTGCCGATGTAGGAACGTGCACAGTCTGGTCGGCGCGCTACCTTAAAATGAACGGCCAACGTCGTCTTATCGGCTCGTTCTCGCATGGCTCGATGGCTAACGCCATGCCTCAGGCGATTGGCATTCAGTACGCGCAGCCGGGTCGGCAGGTTATTACGTTCTCCGGCGACGGTGGCCTTTCCATGCTGATGGGCGATTTACTGTCACTTAAACAGCACAACATTCCGATCAAAATCGTCATCTTTAATAATGGAGTGCTCGGCTTCGTTGCACTTGAAATGAAAGCAGCCGGTTTCATTAACACGGGCGTAGACCTGGATAATCCCGATTTTGCTGCCGTTGCAAGCGCAATGGGCATTTATGCCCGTCGTGTTGAAAACCCTGGCGAGCTGGCCGATGCCATCGACAATGTATTAGCCCACGATGGCCCCGCCGTGCTGGATGTAGTGACAGCCAAACAAGAGCTGGTACTGCCGCCCACCATCGGCATGGAACAGGTCAAAGGGTTTAGCCTCTGGGGGCTACGTGCCGTCATGGATGGCAGCATGCACGAAGTCATTGATCTGGCCAAAACCAACCTGCTAAAGCGT
>NZ_JBQSYV010000010.1:0-141868 GCF_052379685.1 Halomonas sp. 111 | reverse complement strand
GAACAGCTGTGTACTTGGGGGGGGGGGGCGCTGCAAACGTCTTGAAATGGGTTAAGGCATAGTAAAAACTACCGCTCTTTTGGAGTCGGGCGATATGAACCTTACTTGCTTATAAATTGATACGCCCGGATGGCCTACTGTGTAAACAGTATTCATCCCATCAACTGAGCCTTTATCAGGTATTTCATTTTTCTATCAATTAGTTACCTGTGTTTTTCAAGTGTATGCTACGGCCGCCTTCTCGAGATTATAGAATTGATGCAAGTATCCTTCTGCTTCTCGATTGGCGAGCAAGGTCTTATTCGCATATCGTTCGAGCACGTTCACAAAACTATTAGGTTAAAAAAAGCAGTCAGCTTCAACTAGGAGCTGTTGACGTTTCACTGCAGAGATATTGGCAGGATAAGAGCAAACCCGCAGAGTAGAGGTTCCGAAGCCATCACCCTGCGAGTCTGCAATGCCCCGACTAATGCTCAATGATAAACACTGGTCGAAGCTAAAAACTATCCTGCTTCAACAAGGCATTTATCACAAGCCCGGTCTACGAATGACGGTGGAAGGTATCCTGTATCGAATGCGCTCCGGCTGCTCATGGCGTGATTTACCCGAGGTCTTTGGTCGTTGGAACGCCGTCTATAAGCGCTTTAATGCCTGGTTGGCTGCCGACAAACCGCTATCTTCAACGCGTTAGTGGAAGACTCTGATGTTGAATGGCTCTTTATCGATGGCACCTACACCAAGGCGCACCAGCACAGCGCCGGTGCGGCCAGTGGTGAGGCTGAAGCCATTGGCAAAAGTCGCGCAGGTAATGCCAGCAAGATTCATCTGGCCGTGATGTTTACCGACTTCCTATTGCCTTCAGACTCACGGGAGACGAAGTGCATGACAGCAAAGAGGCTCCGGCACACTGATTGCCGAGTTACCCTCTGGCGCGGCGCTAGTGGCTGATAAAGGCTATGACAGTGATGCTATTCGCCAGCAGATCAACGCACAAAAGATGCGTTCGGTGATTCCGCGAAAACGCAATGCGAGAAAAGGAAATGCCAGCTTGGACAGAGGATTATATCACTACCGGCACCTGGTTGAGAATGCGTTTGCACGAGTGAAGCATTACCGAGCTATCGCAACACGCTACGACAAACTTAAGCAAAATTACGAGAGCATGGTCGCTTTAGCCTGTAGTTTCCTCTGGCTACCGATGTGAAATGTCAATAGCCCCTAATCGACATTACCATTTAACGAATGCTTTTTGCTGTTATGAACACGCAATTTACGTCGGCGTATTAACCAATACGATCATAACCGTTATCCATAAATGGGTAATCGGTATAGCCTTTCTCGTCGCCACCGTAGAAGGTGGCGTGATCAGGCTCATTCAATGGTGCGTTCTGATAAAAACGCTCCGCCAGGTCGGGGTTGGCGATATACGGACGGCCAAAGGCGGCGGCTTCCGCGTTGCCTGAACCGAGCAGGGCCTCGGCACGTTCGGCGTTATAGTTACCGCAGTAGATCAGGCTGCCGCTAAAGCGCTCACGCATCTGCTCGCGAAAACCGTCAGGGAACTGAATGTCGCCACCGGCCCAGTTGGGCTCGTTAAGATGCAAATAGGCAAGGCCACGCTTGGAAAGCTGATCCGCCATATAGAACGCCATCGCTTCAGGCTCATCGTCGGTTAATCCAAACAGCTCGATAAACGGCGTCATACGGATACCAACTCGGTCAGCGCCAAATACGTCAACAA
Organism: Halomonas sp. 111; assembly: GCF_052379685.1. Classification (NCBI taxonomy): domain Bacteria; kingdom Pseudomonadati; phylum Pseudomonadota; class Gammaproteobacteria; order Oceanospirillales; family Halomonadaceae; genus Halomonas; species Halomonas sp. 111. The sequence continues at coordinate 140,127 of NZ_JBQSYV010000010.1, read as the reverse complement.
CGGCATCGACCACTTCCAGCGGGAAGCGCGCACGGTTTTCCAGCGAGCCACCGTATTGGTCGGTACGCTGGTTAGTGCCGGTGGCCAGGAACTGATTCAACAAATAGGCGTTGGCCGCGTGCACTTCAACCATGTCGAAACCCGCACGCTTGGCACGCACCGCCGCCTGGCGGTAGTCATCCACAATGCCGGGGATCTCGTCGGTTTCCAGCGCGCGCGGTGTGCTGGTGGGGTGCTGGCCTGCGCTACCGTCTTCAAACTCAACAAAACACTGGGCGCCTTCACCTTTAAGCGCACTGGGCGCGACCGGCTGTTCGCCATTGGGTTGCACCATCTCGTGGGAAACACGCCCAACGTGCCAAAGTTGCAGCGCAATTCGACCGCCTTTGGCATGCACCGTATTGACGACCTCCTTCCAGCCCGCTTCCTGCTCATCGGTCCAAATGCCTGGGGTGTAGACGTAACCACGGGCAGTGGGAGAGATATTGGTTGCTTCACTAATAATCAGGCCTGAACCAGCCCGCTGCCCATAGTAGGCTTGCTGCCGTTTGCCAGGCACGCTATCCGGTGTGCGTGCGCGTGTGAGCGGTGCCATGATGACGCGGTTAGGAATCGACAGACTACCAAGTTGGGTCGGGGTAAAAAGTGCTTCAAATGCCATTCAGCTAACTCCTGTTACGTGCACTGCTTTAAAGTGATGATACAATAGACCAGTTTACTAGTGAGCGCCAACCACTCTTCCTTGTGGTTTGTTATGAGGTCGCCAGGCATAAAACAAAACCCTACCTTGATAAAGATGGGGGTTGGATGACTCATTGATGGCGCCGTTGATTAACAGCGTACCGGGCTAGTGACGTGCCTAAGTAACGATGTACCTGAGCGCGATGAACTCAATCTCGCTGCCAAGGCCAGCGCCGTTTAGGAGGTATGACGATTAGCTGAAGGGCATTGTTGAGCGGCAGCATAATCGCGGCTAACTGCCGGTGACAGATAGCGCTATTGAGTACACCGGGGCACTGTTTCAGCAGTAGCTCGCACTGTTGGGCGGCGAGAAAAATTTGCTCGACTACTTGAGGGGCAAATAGCGGTTTGGCCTCTTTGCAGCAGCGGTTAAGTTCTCCGGCCAGCATCGAAAGCATCCCAGTATCCAGCCAGCAGGGCAGCGGGTCGCTTAGGCGGCCTGCAATTGAGTGTTGAATCGCCTCGAAGGAGGTTCGTAAGAACCCAAGAGTCTGGCGAAGCTGTCGCTGCTCACTGGTCATGTCATTTACCTGCACTTCGTCAACAAGTCGTCGATAAGAGAAAGAGAGTGTTTCTCATTTTCATCTATCGAGACGATAGCGCCAGTTAATGAAGGTGTCAATAAATGGTATGTGCCTTAATGTACTCACGCCGGAACGGTCAATTTACTGACTCAGCAAATATGCCCCTTGGGCAAAATAGAAAATGCCAATACCGGTCACAATCCAGCGTGTCCATGTACGGAAGTTGGCATCGGTAAGGCGATGTAACACATGTGTCCCTACTTGAGTGCCCAGGATAGCCAGCGGCGCAGCCAGCAGTACCATGCCCCAATCCCCAGCACCTAGTGCCAGCGCAGCACTCAAGTAGAAGAGAATTTTAATACTATGCGCGACCACCTGAATCATTGCTTTAGTGGCCACCACTTCACGACGATCCATTCGAGAGCGTACAAAGAAGATATCGATCAGCGGCCCGGACACACCGGCGGCAATGGTTAACCCACCCGATGCCATGCCGCAAAGCAGCGCGTGGCTCGTTCGGTTGGCGTTGAGGTGGAACCAGCGTTTGGGCATCCACACCAGAAGGGGCATCAAGCCAATTAACAGTGATACCGTGGCGGCATTGGCGCTATAGCCAAGCAACACCAGTAGCCCGGCGGCGCTTATTACGCCTAGCGTCATAAACGCGACCGTTCGCCAGACAATAAAGCGACGTGATAACCATGCCCGCGACCCGTTAGCGGTAAGCTGGATGGCTCCATGCACGGCCATGGCGCTGGCCGCCGGGAACGCGAGCAGCAGAAACCACATCAGTACCAGCCCGCCCGCCATGCCGAAGATACCCGATAACATCGAGGTAAAAAAAACTACAAAAACAAAGAACGAACCGATGAGTAGGGACATAATAAAACTACTTAGCTACGGCAAAAGGGCCAGACCTGATAAAAACGGCGGCATTGAAATTCGGCTTCACAGGCATTGAGCTGGGATTGATAACGGTTTGTGCGAGCGACGATCTGCCGTGCTGCATTGATTACCTGAGGCTTGTTCTGGTACGTGCCACGTCGATACCCGCCTGCGCCCTCGTGGTAGGCGTAATAGAGATGCTCAGGATTGGTTAATGAAATGCCTGCTTGCTGCTGAGATCGGTGGTTGTACCAGCCGATGAAGTCGGTGGCGTGCTTCATGCTGGTGCGCCGCGCAAACAAGCTACCTGCCTGCTCCTGGTACTCTCCCCACACCGGGTCCTGCGCTTGGGCATACCCTTTTGCCGAAGAGGGGCGGGGGCCGGGGATAAAGCCCAGGTAATACTTGCGGTCAGGACGAATGTGGCTTTTAAAGGAAGACTCCTGCTGAATAAACGCCATTTGCGTCGCAATGGGCGTTCCCCACTTCTCCTGAGAGTCGCGTGCATAGTCGTACCAAGTGGGCTGTTCGCGGAAAATTTCGCAAATATTGCTCTGGTCTTGTGGTGGGTTGGGGGCAAAGGTCGCACAGCCAGAGAGCAACAACACACACGCTAATCCTGCCCAACTGCGCAGTGTTAGCAGTGAAGATGAAAGCGCAGCGTTAAAATTATCAACAGGGCGGAGCATGCAGAATTCCTTGTGGATAACAGCGTCATTGATAACAGGGCTATTGATAGCCGCCAGCATTAATACTGTTTAAGGGCTAGAGTTTATACGTACTAAAATCAGATTGTTATTGGTCGTTAGCGTAAGTTGTGAAATGAGTGATGAAAATTCTAAACGGGATGTTTTTTCCCGATGGGGTTGGAGCTTTTGATCTCCTGCCCGTTGAGCGACCCTGGCTGCTGCCAGCCGCCTGCCGCCCAGGCAACAAGGAGGTTAATCCAGCACTTCAGGCTTGTTGGCATCTGCTGGTGGCAGCAGATAATAGGGCGTGGGCACGACCAGCAGGCTCAAGCAGCTTTCTTCTAAAGCCTAAGCTGTTCGTTACTTAACGGTGACGTTACCATCAAGTTGTCGCCGCGTAACTAACTTGGCAGGACCAACCCAGCAGGAGAGTTGTCATGTATATCGCCATGAACCGTTTTCAGATTGCCCCAGGCCGCGAAGAGGATTTTTTGGAGGTGTGGCGTCAGCGTGATTCGCACTTGAGCGACGTGCCCGGATTCAAGCAGTTCAACATGTTGCAGGGCGCAAGCCAGGAAGAGCACACCGTGTTTATTTCCCACAGTGTATGGGAGTCGGAAGCGGCTTTCCGCGCCTGGACCCAGTCAGAGGCGTTTCGTAAGGCTCACGCGGGCGCCAAGTCACCGGAAGGTATCTACCTGGGGCCGCCCAAATTTGAAGGTTATGAGGTCGTGCTTTAAGCACGGGGCAAGCGGCTTGGCCTCTTTAATAGAGCGCTAGGCCGAGTGAGAGCAGTACACTGTAAATCAGCGTCGATAGCGCGGTTTTTTTCAGCATGCCGGTAAGCGTTTCACCGTCGGTAGTGTGGTGTAGCGTTCTGGCAGCGTCTGCTAACGGTTTGGCAACCAGCAGGCAGCTCCAGCTAAGCCAGGGGGCGGGCAGTGCGACCAGATAAATCACGGTGAGCAGTAGCGCCATTGCCAGCAATATCCAGTGGTAGGTAATGGCGTTAGCGCGGCCCAAGCGCACCGCCAAAGTGATCTTGCCGTTGCGCGTGTCACTTTCGATATCGCGCACGTTATTCACGTTCAATACAGCGGTTGCCAGTAACCCGCAAGCGGCCGCGGGCAGTAGTGTAAGCCCGTCCAGTTGTTGTGCATGCAGGTAGTACGTGCCGAGTACCCCTAACAAGCCGAAGAAGATAAAGACCGCAATATCTCCCAGCCCCCGGTAGCCATACGGCGTGCCACCCAGCCCTACGGTATACGTGACCGCGGCCAGCAGCGCGGCAGCACCCAGAAGAATAAAGATAAGAATGGACGCCCACTGATTGCCAAAAGCCGTCAGCAGTAGCAACAGCCCACACAGGGCGGCAACGACCGCCATCACCACCATTCCACCGCGCATGGCGCGTGGGCTCAGTAACCCTGACGAGACCGCGCGAACCGGGCCTATGCGCTGGTGATCATCCGCCCCCGTCGCTGCGTCGCCGTAATCATTGGCCAGGTTTGAAAGCACTTGCAGGGCAATCGCTGTTAGCAGGGCAAGTAGTAGCACGCTCGGATTAAACCCTTGTGCATGCGCCGCAAGGCCTGAGCCAAGCAGGATAGAGGCACATGCCAAAGGCAGCGTACGAGGCCGGGCTGCTAATAACCAAACCTGGAACGGGCGGTGCTTGTCGGGTTGATCCATTGCTTTGGTGTCCTGGTCGTGATGATGTTAAATGACTAAAAGGGAGTACGTAGCTATGTATTATTAAGTGCTAAAAAGTAGACCTGCGTCAAAAGAAGCAGCGGTGTCTTATCGCAAACTATTGTTAATCCCTCTTAACAGGAGTTAATTTGATGATCGGCGACTTATTTAGACAAAGCAAATATGCAGCGCTTGTTTGGCTAGCCTTCCGGCTTTATCTTGGGATTACTTGGCTCAGTTTGGGAATCGGCAAACTGACGGGCGGTTTTGATGCGCAAGGGTTCCTGAGTAACGCGGTGGCGAACCCTGTAATGCGGGAAGGGAGCATGGTGTATCCCAACTACGTTGCTTTTTTGGAGCATTTTGCGCTGCCCTATGCGGGTATGTTTAATGTGGTGATCCCGCTGGGGGAGATACTCGTGGGGTTGGGCTTGATCGTGGGGGTGCTGACCTCCTTTGCAGGCTTCTTCGCTATTGTAATGAATATGTCGTTTCTAATGGCGGGTACGGTCTCCACCAACCCATGGATGATTGCGTTAACCTTTTTCTTACTGGTAGCGGGCGCGAACGCTGGCCATTTTGGGGGGGACCGTTGGGTTCTGCCCTATATCAAGCAGAGGCTGGGCATTGCGCGCCGCATCCGGTTTACCTGAGACGCGGGGCCACTGATTGTCTGAACACATGCGCTGGGTAACAGGCAGCAGCGTCGCTTACGGGTTGGCGCATATGAACAGCCAGAGCGCTGTCGCTGAGCTTATGGACCGGCTTGATGCATTGTCTGTGCCGTCCATCCAAGGGGTTATACGCCTGAGCGTGCCTTGCCGCGTTGATAGCCTGATGGGATGGTTGGACGCGCAAACGGTTTTTCCGCGCGGCTACTGGAAAGCGCGTGACGCCGGTGCACCTGAGTACGCGACGCTAGGCATGGTCAGCGCGGCCGATTCGCTTGAGACGCTACAGGCCGACCTTGCCAAACTCGCAACCTTGCCAAGTGAGCAGCCGGATTATTTCGGCGGCATGGCGTTTGATGCTACGTCGCCCGGTTGGGAAAATTTCAAAAATTGCTGTTTCATATTGCCGCGTGTTGAACTTAAGCGCTCACAACAGGGGGCGCTACTGACGCTCAATCTGCGCTTTGACGACCGCTGCGGCGATCACGAAATAGCCGAAGCACGCGCCTTTTTAGCCAGTCTCCAGCAAGAACAACCGCTACCCCCTCTGCGTCCGCATGCCTATTTACGTTATGACGCCCCTGCCCAGCAGGCGTGGTCAGCGTGGGTGTCCCAAGTGACCCACGCTGATCAGCTGTGCCATACGCCCAAAGTGGTGTTATCGCGAGAGACGCGTTTGGTTATCGCGGACGATGCATCGAAAACGCCATCGCCCTGGGCACTGCTGGACCGCTGGCAGGCAGAGGCGGCGGCGTGCTTTCAATTAGGCATTCAGTGGGATTCAGAGACCGCCTTTATCGGTTGCCCACCGGAGCGCCTTTATCAGCGAGAAGGTACGCAGCTGGTAACCGAGTCGCTAGCGGGCACCACTCATCGTGGCGCTGATGCACAAAAGGACCAATACCTTGCCGAGGCACTGTTGGCAGATACCAAAAACAGCCTGGAGAACCAGTGCGTTTACGAGGATATTCTTGCCCGGCTTGAGCCTTTGTCTCGCGTTGTTCAAGCCGGGGAGGCCCATGTTCTCAAGCTGCGCTCTGTGCAGCATATCCGCCGCCTTATTCATGCTGAGCTGCATCACACGGTGACGGACCAGGCGCTGCTTGCCAGTTTGCCGCCTACCCCAGCGGTAGGTGGTGTTCCCCGCGCATCGGCGCTAGCGTTTATCCGCCAGCATGAACGCCACCAGCGGGGCTGGTATGCGGGTGTGTTTGGCCGGGTGAGCCTGGCCAGTACGGAGCTTGCGGTGGCTATCCGGTGTGCTCATATCGGCGCTAATGAAATTCGCCTTTATGCCGGTGCGGGCATTGTCGCGGGCTCTCAGCCTGATGCAGAGTGGCGTGAGCTGGACAACAAAATTGCCGACATTATGTCGCTGCTCAACATGGGGTAATACCAATGACCGCGAACGCCATGCCGCGCGGCTTTCCGCTTCAGCACGCTACCTTTAACCATGTGTGGGCCGCACTGCTGCTTGAGGAGCTTTACCGCTTGGGCATGCGCGACGTTGTGCTGGCGCCGGGCTCACGCTCGTCGCCGCTCACCATGGCGGCCAGCGAGCATGCCGGGCTTCGCTGCCACTGCCATTTTGACGAGCGTGGCCTGGCCTTTATGGCACTGGGTCTTGCGCGCGGAAGCGGCCGCCCGGTAGCGGTTATCACCACCTCGGGCACGGCGGTTGCCAATCTATATCCTGCCGTCGTAGAAGCCAAGCTAATGGGGGTGCCGCTGGTAGTGCTCTCAGCCGACCGCCCTATTGAATTACTGGATAACGGCAGTAACCAGGCCATCGACCAGCGCGACATCTTCGCTCGTCATACCGTGATGCATCACGATCTTCCGCCCCCTGGCCCTGAACTGAGCGCCGCGTTTCTACTCAGCACCGTTGATCAAACTATTGATCAACAGCAGCGTACGCCAGGCCCTGTGCATTTTAACTGCCGCTACCGTGAGCCTCTTTACCCTGGCGACCAGAGAGAGGATGCCACGGATTATCTGGCGCCTCTCGGAAGCTGGCTGACCTCTTCAGTGCCGTGGAGCCAGTGGGTATCCAGTACGCAAGCGCCCGCGTTTTCTACCGAGTGGGCGGATTTTTCGTGTCAGCGAGGCGTTATCGTGGCGGGATGTATAGATGACCCGCACCAGGCGCAGCAGGTGGTGACGTTATCCCGTCGATTAGGCTGGCCTCTGTTGGCGGATCTACAAAGCCAGGTACGTTTTGACCGCCAAAACGTGATCCATTTTGACCTGGCGCTGCACGATCCTCATTTTGTCGAGGAGTTGGAGCGGGCCGATGTGTTGCTGCAATTTGGCGGGCGTCTTATCTCCAAGCGCCTGACGCAGTTTATTGCTCGTCATTCCTGGCAGGATGTTTGGCTGGTGGACTCGCGCCCCCAGCGGCTCGACCCTGATTACAGCGTTAAGCGCCGCTTCATTTGCCCGCCCGAGGCAGTGGTGGCCGCGCTTGAACGTGAGACCGAGCGCACCCCTTGGCACCGGCTTAACCAGTGCCAACAGCGCATCAGCGATATCGTGAATCAACGCTGTAATACCTTTTCAGAGCTGGGCATTTGTCATCGGTTGTTGCAGCAGGCAAACGGGCAGCTGTTTGTGGGTAACAGTATGCCCGCAAGGCTGATGAACATGCTGGGCGCGTACCGCACAGCGCCTTTGCGGGTATTCACCAACCGCGGAGCTTCCGGTATCGATGGGCTGATTGCCACGGCCTACGGCGCCAGTGCTACTAGCGACCAGCCCACCACGCTGATCGTGGGCGATACCAGCGCGCTGCATGACCTTAATAGCCTGGCGCTGCTGAAGCAGGCCGTTCAGCCGCTGGTGGTGATTATCCTCAATAATGATGGCGGCAGCATCTTTCATATGCTGCCAGTGCCCAAGGAAGGTGCGCTACTTGAGCGTTATTTCCGTCAGCCACATGGTTTGAGTTTTGAGTACGCGGCGCAAATGTTTGGGCTTGCCTATGCCGCACCTGGCTCGCTGGAGAGCTTCGATGCGGCCTATGCCCGTGCCTTGGAAGGAGGCGTTACACTGATAGAGCTTAACGTGCCACATCAGCAGGTTGCAGACGATCTTGTGGCGCTGGCAGCAACGCTAGGTAGGCGCGATAACCATGAAGGCTGAATATGAAGCGCACGCCCAGCCACGCCCAACGCTGGTTATGCTGCACGGCTTGTTAGGTGATCGCCACGATTGGGCGGAGGTCATCGCTGCGTTGAAAGATGTGCCGTGCCTGGCGTTGGATTTACCGGGCCACGGCCAAAATGACCAAGTGGCGGTCGACTCTTTCTCCGCTTTTCACCACTGGCTAACCGATACGTTGGCCGCGCAGGATATTCACCGCTACTGCTTGCTGGGCTACTCGCTGGGAGGGCGTTTGGCGCTTGATCACGCCCGCCGCCAACCTGCGGGGCTTGAGGCGCTTTGGCTGGAGAGCGCTCATCCAGGCTTGCCCGAAAGCGAGCGCGATGAGCGTATGGCCCATGATGCACGCTGGGCACAACGCTTTGCGCTGGAACCTCTTGAACGCGTGCTTACCGACTGGTATCGGCAGCCCGTCTTTGCTGACCTTACACATGCGCAGCGAGCGCGGCAGATTGAACGGCGGTTGGCCAATCATGGCCCGTCCGTGGCGACAATGCTGCGAAGCACGTCGCTCGGCAGGCAGTCCTCTCAGTGGCCGTGGCTGGCTGAAACGTCACTTCCCATTGGTTACTTTTCAGGTCGGCAGGATACTAAATTTCACACACTTGCCGCCCGCTTGGCTAACATAGCCCCTCGCGTGCACCCTATCGCGCTGGAAGGCGGGCACAACCTGCATACAGAGCAAGCAAAAAGCATCGCCGAACCGATTAGCCGATGGTATCAACGCCTCGGCTAAACGGCTCGCTCACCTGGGGTCAGTTAATCAACAGCAGCCACGGCAAACCGATAGCCAGCCAGGCCACTAAGAACAGCAGACCAAAAATAGCCCCAAGCCGCCAATAAAGGGCGCTTGGCAGATAGCCGCTGCCATAGTAAACCGGGCTTGGGCCGGTGCCGTAGGGGGTGATAATGCCCATAAAGCCTAGCGTGGGGAGCAGCAGGAGGATAAACATCTGCATATCCAGCCCTGCAATACCGGAAGCCGCCGCCAGCATCACCGGCAACAGGGCGGTAACGTGGGCCGTGACGCTGGCAAACAGGTAGTGCAGGAGATAGAAGATCACCGTGAGCGCCACCATCGCCATGACGGGATTAAAGTGGCTGATTTGTTCACCCACCACGCCACCAAACCAGTTGACGAATCCGACCTGGCTTAGCCCGCCTGCCAGCGCCACCAGCGTTGCAAACCACACAAAGGTATTCCAGGCGGCTCGATTGTCGAGGATATCGTTCCAGCTCACGATGCCGGTCAGCAACATGCAGCAAATCACCACCAGGCCTACCAGGGAGGCGGACACAACATCGCCCGCAAAAATCCACAGCAGTAGCGCAGAGACGACCATGATGACCAGCAGTATCTCGTTGCGAGTAAGCGCCCCCAGTTTGTTCAGCTCATCCCGCGCCCAGTTGGACACTTCTTCACCGGCTTTCACTTCTGGCGCGCATAGCCAGTAACAGAGCAGCGGTACCAGCAACAGCAGCAGAATGCCAGCGGGCGCTACGGCGATAAACCACTGCCCCCAGTTAATATGGATACCGGTAGCGCTTTCTGTCAGAGCAATGGCTAACAGGTTGGGGGCAAGCGCGGTTAGAAACAGCGAGCTGGTCACACAGGTAGAGGTGATCGCTGTCCACATCAGAAAACTGCCCATGCGCTTCATGCTGGGGTCATTGGGCTGGGAGTCGTAAAGCGGCGGCAGATTGCGAATGACCGGATAAATGGTGCCTCCGCTACGCGCCGTGTTGGAAGGTGTAAAAGGCGCCAGCACCGCATCGGCGATCATTACCGCGTAGCCCAACGTTAATGTGCGCTTGCCCATGGCCTTGACCAGCCAAAGTGATATGCGCCTGCCTAGCCCGGTTTTTTCATACCCCAGCGCGAACATAAACGCGCCAAAAATCAGCCACACTGTCGAGTTGGTGAAGCCCGAAACTGCCCATGAAAAGGCCTGGTTGGCAGCATTAAAGCCTTCGGTCGCTAGCTGTTCGGGTGAAAACAGCACCCAGCGGGAGAGCAGTGCTACCAGAGTCACACCGATTAACCCAATGACCGCGCCTGGCAAGGGTTCAAAAATCAGCCCAACCACACAGCCCAAAAAAATAGCGAAGAAATACCAGGCGTGAGGGGCAACCCCCTCAGGCGTGGGTATCAACGCAACGATAATGGCCACTACAAGCGGCGCCAACAACTTCCAGTCAAATGCCGATTGCACACTACTGTTCATATCAAGCTGCCCCTCTTTTGGGCTGCGAAAGCAGCCGAATCTCTTCACTGCTATCGTGGTTGATTTTCATCTGCTTGCGGTTACATACGTTGCAGAGAATGGCGATAGCGACTAATAGTTAAAAATTGTAGTTGGAATTCTTTATTAAAATTAATAAATGAGAAATTAAACGTAACTACTTTTGTTAAAGCATCGCCTGTCTTAAAGATGCATTTCTTGATATGCGTCAATAGAGCTTGGCATGAGGGGATAGCACGTACCTGGAGTGTGATAAGTTCAACCAAAAGACACCGCATCGAAGCGTGTCGCCACTACCGCCTTTGGCCTGGCTACAGAAAGGGAGCATCATGCAGCATCGAGATTTCGATATCGTGATTGTGGGTGGAGGCGGCGCAGGCTTGCGTGCCGCTATCGCCGCGGCAGAAAGCGCTAAGGCACAGGGCATTTCTCAAAGCATCGCTCTGATTTCCAAGGTCTATCCTATGCGCTCGCATACCGTTGCCGCTGAGGGCGGTGCGGCGGCGGTAACCAGCGAGGAGGATACGCATCAGGCGCATTTTGACGACACTGTGTCGGGTGGCGACTGGCTGGTTGAGCAAGGCGTGGTGGACTATTTTGTGCATCATGCCTACCAGGAACTGGTGCAGATGGAGCGCTGGGGCTGCCCCTGGAGCCGCAAGGAGGATGGTAATGTGCAGGTACGCCGCTTTGGCGGCATGAAAACCGCACGTACCTGGTTTGCCGCCGATAAAACCGGCTTTCACATGCTGCATACCCTGTTTCAAACCTCGCTCAAATATTCCCAAATTGAGCGCTTCGATGAGTATTTCGTCCTTGATCTTGCCGTGCACGAAGGGGCCGTTATTGGCGTCATTGCCCTTCAAGTGGCCACCGGCGAGCTTATTTTGTTGCGTGCCAAAGCCGTGATATTGGCAACAGGAGGTGCCGGGCGCCTGTTTCGCTTTAATACCAACGCAGGGATCGTGACTGGCGACGGGATGGCAATGGCCTATCGCCACGGTGTGGCGCTTAGGGACATGGAGTTTGTTCAGTATCACCCCACGGGCCTTCCCGGCTCCGGCATTTTAATTACCGAAGCGTGTCGTGGAGAAGGCGGTATTTTGCTCAATAAGGATGGCTACCGCTACCTTCAGGATTACGGGCTGGGCCCGGAAACCCCACTGGGCAAGCCGGAAAACAAGTACATGGAGCTGGGCCCTCGCGATAAGCTCTCACAGGCCTTTTGGCAGGAGCAGCAGGCGGGCCGCACTGGCTCCTTTGGCGATAGCGATGTGGTCTATCTTGACCTGCGCCACTTGGGCGAAGCCTACCTTCTTGAGCGCCTGCCCTTTATCTGCGAGCTGGCTAAATCCTACATTAACGTTGACCCGGTCAAAGAGCCGATCCCTATCCGCCCTGCGGTGCACTACACCATGGGCGGTATTGAAACCAATCCCTACTGTGAAACGTCGGTTGCCGGGCTTTATGCGGCGGGTGAATGCGCCTCTGTTGGGCTACATGGTGCTAATCGCTTGGGTTCCAACTCGCTCACTGAGCTACTGGTGTTTGGCCGTTTAGCGGGGGAGCAGGCAAGCCAGCGCGCGGCGCAAACCGAGTGGGCAGACAAGCACCTTCTGGAAACCCAAGCTGCCCATCAGCAGGCAAAACTAGCGCATCTTTGTGATGGTGAGGGCAGCGGCGAGACGTGGGTGACGCTTAAGCATGCCATGGTGCAGGCCATGGAGAGTGGCTGTGGTATTTATCGTACCGAAGAGGGCATGCGGCAATCGTTGGAGACGATTCGTGAACTGCGGGCGCGCTATCAGAAGATTCGTGTCAACGACACCAGCAAAATATTCAACACAGAGTTGCTTGAGTGCATTGAGCTTGGCTACGGGCTGGATATTGCCGAGGCATCTTGCCTTGGTGCACTGGAGCGGCGAGAGTCCCGTGGCGCTCACCAGCGGTTAGATGACGGTATGCAAACGCGCGATGACGTTAATTACCTCAAGCACAGCCAGGTGTTTTATCAAGGCGATGCACACGCTCGGTTGGCATGGCAGGAGGTAGACGTGCGTTTTTCCGCGCCCGCAGAACGTACCTATGGGGATGCGTCCAAGGGAGGCAAGGCATGAGTACTCAGCAGGTATCCACCCGGCGCATCAGCGTCCAACGCTATTTACCCGACAACTCTACCGAGCCCTATTGGCAGGAGTATGAGCTGCCAGTCGACGACAGCACCTCATTGCTGGACGCGTTGAATCACATCAAAGAGCAGCTCGACAGCACTCTGAGCTACCGCTGGTCGTGTCGCATGGCGATCTGTGGCTCCTGTGGCGTTATGGTGAATGGCGTCCCCAAGCTTGGTTGTAAGACCTTCCTGCGCGACTTCGACGATGAGATCCGCATTGAACCATTGGCGCACTTTCCCGTGCAGCGCGACCTGGTGGTTGATATGGAGATATTCCTCGATCACCTGGCCGCCGTTAAGCCCTATCTGATAGACGACAACCCGGTAAAGCCCTTTGATCCGAAGGCGCCAGAAACCTATCGCCAGTCGCCCCGACAGCTTGCCCGTTACAAGCAGTTCGCTAACTGTATCAACTGTGGGCTTTGTTACTCCGCTTGCCCGCAGTTTGGGCTTAATCCTGAGTTTATTGGCCCAGGAGCCATTGCGCTGGGGCACCGCTATAACCTGGATAGCCGGGACCATGGCAGCACGCAGCGAATGGCCGAATTGAACCGCCATGAAGGCGTGTGGAGCTGCACCTTTGTAGGCTTTTGCTCAAAGGTGTGTCCCAAACACGTTGACCCAGCGGCGGCTATCAATCAGAGCAAGGTGGCGTCCGCTAAGCACACGCTAATTGCGTTGTTTAAGGGCTAGGAGAAAGGGTATGGATAAGTCGACATCTCAACGCTTTGTGCCGTTAAAACGTAACTGGTGGCTGAAACTTCGCTTTTTTAAACTCTATATGCTGCGTGAAGCGACGGTGATACCGCTGGTTTTTTTCCTGCTCTGCCTACTGGCGGGCATGGTCGCGCTGCTTCAGGGTCCAGAGAGTTGGCAACGATGGATCGCCTTTATGGGATCTCCCATCGTTTTGCTGCTCAACCTTTTGGCGCTAGCTGCTAGCCTGTTTCACGCGGCGACCTTTTTTGTGCTGTTTCCTCGCGTTATGCCGCTGCGCATCGGTAACTACCAACTACCGGATAAGGCGATTGTGGCGGGGCAGTGGGCGGGCGTTCTGGCCGTACTGCTGCTGTTCATCTGGCTGTTTGGGAGGACGTCTGTATGACTAAACCAACCATGAATATGTCAGGCGCGGACAGTCAGCGCACGAACCAGCCTCCCCATCACCAGGCCTACGATGAGTCGCTATGGTGGGGGCTATTCAGTGCAGGCGGCGTCTGTTTTGCTGTGCTGCTGCCCTCTGCCATCCTGTTTTTTGCCGTGCTGCTTCCCTTGGGCTGGCTACCTGCCGACGCGCTCAGCCATGAGCGGGCATCGCGACTGCTATTCAGCGTGCCAGGCTTTCTGTTTGTTGGCGCGGCGGTCTGTTTGCCGCTTTTTCATGCCGCCCATCGCCTGCGCCACGGAATGTTTGACCTTATTTTGGGCCGCGACACCACCAATAAAAAGCTGATGTATGGCGCTGCGGCGCTGTTAAGCCTTCTGGCGCTAGGGCTGGTCGTGGCAGGTATGTTGCGCTAAGCCCGAAAGACGCCAATACATAATGAATCAGGGAACTTTGAATGATCCACGGACTTACAGAAGCGGAACTCTATCAACCGGTTGAGTGGCAGGACCACTCCGGCGACTACCAGGATATTCGGTATCATGTCTCTAAAGAGGGCATTGCACGCATTACCATCAACCGCCCAGAGGTGCGTAACGCCTTTCGCCCCTTGACGGTTAGCGAAATGATTCAGGCGCTTGGTCGCGCACGTCACGATAGTCGCGTCGGCGCGATTTTGCTCACCGGCGCAGGCGATAAAGCGTTCTGCTCCGGCGGTGATCAGCGCATTCGCGGTGACTATGGCGGCTACCAGGATGAGCAGGGCACTCATCACCTGAACGTGCTGGATTTTCAGCGTGATATTCGGACCTGCCCCAAGCCGGTTGTCGCCATGGTGGCAGGCTACGCGATTGGCGGTGGGCATGTGTTGCATCTTATGTGCGACCTGACCATTGCGGCGGATAACGCGGTTTTTGGCCAGACCGGCCCCAAGGTGGGCTCTTTCGACGGCGGCTACGGTGCCTCGTATATGGCGCGCATCGTGGGCCAGAAAAAAGCCCGCGAAATCTGGTTTTTGTGCCGCCAGTACAGCGCTGCGCAAGCGCTGGAGATGGGCCTGGTCAACCACGTGGTGCCGCTGGATGAGCTTGAAAAAGAGAGCGTGCGCTGGTGTCGGGAGATGCTGCAGCACAGCCCCATGGCGTTACGCTGTTTGAAAGCGGCACTGAATGCCGACTGCGATGGCCAGGCCGGGCTGCAGGAGCTAGCGGGTAACGCCACTATGCTCTATTACATGACCGATGAAGGCCAGGAGGGGCGTAACGCGTTTAATGAGAAGCGGCCCCCGGATTTCTCACGTTATCCGCGTAACCCTTAATGCCATTAGCGCTTTACCGCTACGCGCTGCCACTTCGCCAGCCGCTGCTGTTTAACGGCCAGCGGATCACGCAGCGAGAAGGGCTGCTGGTGTCGATTAACGGGCAGTGGGGTGACATTGCGCCACTGCCTGGTTTTTCAGCAGAAACCTTAACCGATGCCGAGACCGAAAGCAGGGCCTGCCTAACCGCCTTGAAGCGCGGTGAAGAAGCAGTGCCCACGCTCCCCTCGGTACAGTTCGGGTTCGACTGTGCACAGCACGTTTGGCCCCCACATTGTCCCGCCGCGTTAGCGCCTTACCCACTATTACAAGGCGAGCCCGTATCGCTGATCGCGATGCTGGATAGCGCGTTAGACAACATACGCAAGGGCGGGCAGCCGCCACCTTCGCGCCTCAAACTCAAGGTAGCGCGTTACGCAATGAGCGACGAGCTAGCGCTGGTCGCCAGGCTGTCTGAAAAGCTGCCCGCTACCCAACTGATTCTGGATGCCAACGGCGGCTGGACGCGTGAGGAGGCCACGCGATTTTGTCGACAGCTACCGCGTGAACAGATCGACTACCTGGAAGAGCCCTGCCCCACCTTTGCTGACGCCATTGCCGTGGCCGATGCAGCGGGTGTGAAGATTGCGCTGGATGAAACGTTGTCACGTAACGCGCCTTGGTATTCCCATCCTCATATTGCTGCCCTGGTCATTAAGCCTACGTTGATAGGCGCGCTAAGCGCCTGCGAGGCACTTGTGCAACGGGCACGGGAAGATAATCTGCGGGTGGTTATTTCCTCAAGTTTCGAGTCTGACCTTGGCTTGGGCCTGCTGGCTCGGCTGGCCTGCCAATGGGCGCCCACAGAACCACCGGGGCTGGATACCGGGAACTGGCTGGCTGAGCGGGTAACCACCACGGCAGGCGACGTCGTTGCCGGGCGCTTGACGTGTCTCTATCAAGGTATGCAGGAATAACCAGGAGCGTGCCGTGTGATGCAACCTTGCCCCATTAACTATTGGGCCACTGAAACCCCGCAGCATATTGCGCTACATAGTGGCTCAGTGACGCTTACTTATCGAACGCTCGATAGGCGTATCGCCGCGTTGGCGCGACAGCTGGCGCAAAAGGGGTTTCAGCCTGGGGACAAATTAATGGCCCCGGCCAAAGGCGCATTGGCCTCGTTATTATTGGCCTGGGCTTGTCTGCGTGTCGGGGTGGTTTTCTGCCCGCTTAACCCCGCCTTTCCAGGCACCCAGCAGCACGCGCTTGCCCAGCGCCTGCAGGCCAGCCGCATTTGTTATACGGAAGGCGAGCAGGGTGACGCGCAGGTAACATCATCTGCTCCAGTGCCAATCACCCTCGGTTTTTCTGAGGAATTAAGTAGCGAACAAGCGGTGCAACTGGATACCGATCAGCGCTGTAACACGATTTTTACCTCGGGTTCCAGCGGTGTGCCTAAAGCGGTACTGCACCGGCTGGGGAATCATTTGGCCTCGGCCAGAGGCTCGGCGACCTTAATTCCGGTTGATCAACAAAGCGGCTGGCTGTTGTCGCTACCGCTGTTTCATATTGGCGGCTACGCGATTCCCTTTCGCGTATTTCTCGCAGGTGGCCGGGTCATTCTGGATGATGGGAGTGCGCCGCTGGCTGCACGTCTGGAACAACAGCCTATTACGCATCTTTCACTGGTACCCACTCAGCTCTGGCGCTTGTTACAAGCAGGTTTTGACCCCGCCAGGACACAGCTGCGCGAACTGCTGCTGGGCGGCGCGGCAATCCCCGCTCCCTTGGTTGAGCACATGACCTCGCTGGGGCTGACGCCAAACGTTAGTTATGGGCTATCTGAAATGGCAAGCCAGGTCTGTACGGGGACTCCTACGGCACCAGGTGTTGTCGGCAAGCCACTTCCGGGACGCGATGTTCGGATCATCGACAATGAAATACAGGTGCGGGGCGATACCCTGTTTAGCGGCTATTTAAGTAACGGTGCGCTGGACTCAGCCCTAAATGACGAGGGCTGGTTTGCCACCCGGGACAAGGGGTATTTCAATTCTGCGGGGGAGCTGGTGGTTGAAGGGCGGCTAGATAACGGCTTTATCTCCGGCGGTGAGAACATTCAGCCGGAAAGCATCGAACAGCGGTTGGTGGATCACCCTGGCGTCGCCCAAGCGCTGGTGGTTGCTGTGCCACACCCCGAGTGGGGTGAGCGCCCCGTTGCCTTTATTGATTGGCATGCGCAAAGCAGCGAAGATCAGGCTCTGGCCCGTTGGGTGCGCGAGGCGCTGCCGGGCTTTATGGTGCCCGATGCATGGTTGGCGTGGCCCTCGATGAAAGGGCTAAAGCCCTCACGCACACACTTTGCAAAACTGGCCCAAGAGCAGTTGGCCGCGACATAACACATCCATTAACGTTCGTTGGCTATGTGAGTTCCCATTCTCGACTCGCCTTCTGAGAAGATGGATCTCTGTATTTTCGATAAGGACATTTATGAGCTCTTCTCAAGCGCCGGATACGCGGCGCGCAGGCGTATTTTTAGGGGCGGCGCTCGCTTTCATGATCACCATGGTGGGCACCACGCTGCCCACGCCGCTTTATCCGATCTATCAGCATGAATTTGGTTTTTCGGATCTGATGATTACCGTCATCTTTGCGGCGTATGCGGTGGGGGTCATTTCAGCGTTATTGATTACCGGGCAATGGTCCGATCAGCTAGGGCGCAAGCCGCTGCTGCTTGCCGGGCTTTTCCTGTCAGCGGTAAGCGATATCGTATTTTGGCAAGCCGATGGGTTAGGCATGTTGCTTACCGGCCGCGTACTTTCGGGGCTTTCAGCGGGTATCTTTACGGGTACTGCCACCGTGGCTGTCATGGAGCTGGCACCCCGTTCCTGGGGGCGCTCCAGCACGTTGGTTGCTACCGCCGCCAATATGGTCGGGTTAGGTGTCGGGCCGATACTTGCGGGGGCACTGGCCGTGCTGTTTGCGGCACCGCTGGTGCTGCCGTTTGCTATTCACTTCGCGTTAGCGCTGGTAGCGGTGGTGTGTATCTGGCGAGCGCCTGAAACGGTTACGCGCCCAACAAATATCAAGCTTCGCGTTCAAACACCTAAAATCCCTCCCGAGGTGCGCAGCGTTTTTATACCCGCGGCTATCGCAGCGTTTGCTGGCTTTATGGTGTTCGGTTTTTATACCGCGGCAACCCCCGCCTTCCTGGGTCAGCAAATGGGCTACACCAATCATGCGTTGATAGGGTGTGTGGCAGGGCTGCCGTTTATCGCCTCGACCGTTGGGCAAATGGGTCAGGGGCGGCTGCCGGAGCCTGGAAGATTGCCGATTGGGTGCGCTGTGCTGCTTGTCGGTGTGCTCATCATTGCGTGGGGGATTGCTTTCGAGCAACTGCTGGGCTTCATACTGGGCGCCATCGTTGCGGGCATTGGTCAGGGCATTACCTTCCGGGCGGGCATGGGTGCGATATCGGCGGCCAGTTCCCCTCAGCACAAGGCAGCAACGGTATCGTCTTTTTTCGTTGTTGCGTATGTAGCGATCTCGCTGCCCGTCGTCGGTATCGGCCTGCTGGGGATAGTCGCCGGTCAACAAATCACCGCGCTAACGTTTGATCTCATCGTAGCGCTGCTGTGCTGCGTGGCGTTGGTGCTGCTATTGAAGCCACACCGTCCTGGCCGTGCTACTCGCGACGCTGGCCGTTGAGCGGTACTGATGTGTCAAACTTATACTGCGCGCTGTTATTGCCCGTTGGCCGAAAAGCGGTTGGGCAGGATGATGATGCCTGGATTAATCAATGCACGATTAGTTGGCTTTCAAGCCGCTTGTTAATCTCTCAAGTAAAGCTCCCCCTTGCCCACCAGCACAGCACTGCCGCCTACCTGAACCAGGCCGTTATCCATAGTGGTTTCAATAACGCTGGCGCGGCCCATTTCAACGCCTTGATGAATTGTCCAGTGCGTCGTTTCGTTAAGAGTTGCCAAATACCCAGTTAATGCCGCTGCGGCACTGCCGGTTGCGGGGTCTTCGCAAAGGCCATGTTCCCTGGAGAACATACGGCTACGAAGCGTGGCTTTTGAGCGGTCAGCCGTTTCTGTTGCGTAAAGATATATTTGCTCCGCACCGCTCGGGGCAACGGCCTCTGCCCATATGGTTGCTGAAATGTGTATGTTTTTTAGGGCTGCGGAGTCGCTTAGCTCAACAAGATGAAAAGCCAGCCCGCAGGATGAGATAACCGGCGTGCCGATGACTTGATGGGGTTGCAAGCCGAGCAGTGCCGCTGCCGATTGCTGGTCCAACGTGCTTGGCGTAATGCTGGCGGGCCTTGCGGCCGTAAACACGGCGTTCTCACCTGAGTAGCGAATGGGTAACTCGCCTACAGGCGGGTGAAGCACCAGCGTTTGCGCACGGCTAATCAAGCCAAGCTCGGCTAGAAGCTGCGCAGTGCCGACGGTCGGGTGGCCGGCAAACGGTAGTTCTTGGGTGGGTGTAAATATCCGCATCGGGTAGTGGTTTGGCTCAATAGGCGCACTTAAGAAGACCGTTTCGGCAAGATTAAGCTCATTGGCAATTGCCTGCATGGTGGTTGTCGGCAGCCCGTCGGCATTTAAAAAGACGGCTAGCTGATTGCCCGAAAAAGGCTGATCGGTAAATACGTCCAGCAGATAATATTCAGCGGTTTTCATATCGTTCTCCTTCTCATAATGTGTGCTTCCAAAAGGATTTACGGCCCTCCTTTTGTGCCTGGGCACGGGTGATGCCAATATCTCTTAGCAGCCGGTCATCATGTGTCAGCAACTGGCGGCGGCTACGTTCGCGGTGGGCGCATATTTGAGAGCGTAGCTGAGCCAATGAATCATCCAATACGCACTACTAACGAGTGCCCTCTACGAGTAACCCGCCGTTGGCGAATGTATATGCCATAAGAGAGGTCGCTCTTCATAAAAACGATGCATACTTATACCTTTGACCGAGGCTTGGTGCGATTTTTATAGATTCCTGCAACGTTCTGATTTTACTGTTCTTTAAGAATATCTTTCTGATCAAAAATTGACCTAAATCGCTGGTGGATTTTCTACTGCCTATTTTTATCTTGCAGAACAGTCATCTACAATTAGACCGTTCCCCACAGGCGTGGGGATGAACCGGAATGTAATGGCCATTAACGAGAAAATCGAAACCGTTCCCCACAGGCGTGGGGATGAACCGGTCACTCGGCCGCCACTGTTTGCGGGGTCAGCCCGTTCCCCACAGGCGTGGGGATGAACCGTTGGTGGTGGCATCGAAACCTTGTTCGTCAGCCCGTTCCCCACAGGCGTGGGGATGAACCGCCAAATATGGGTCGTAAGCCCTACTACAGCATCCGTTCCCCACAGGCGTGGGGATGAACCGAGTGAATTCACTAGCGATGCGGAACCAAACTCCCGTTCCCCACAGGCGTGGGGATGAACCGCTCAGCAGTATGCGCGTCATGAGCCGCGACAACCGTTCCCCACAGGCGTGGGGATGAACCGAATTAACGAAATGACGAATAGGGGGCTGTATGCCGTTCCCCACAGGCGTGGGGATGAACCGATGGCTCCCCGCGAAAGCGCCCTGTCGATTGGCCGTTCCCCACAGGCGTGGGGATGAACCGGCGCCAACAACACTGCCGTAGTGGAGAGCAATCCGTTCCCCACAGGCGTGGGGATGAACCGCAGCAGTAAACACACCCGTTACGGACGCCCACCCGTTCCCCACAGGCGTGGGGATGAACCGCTATAGCTTGCTTCGATTAGCTGATTAGATTGCCGTTCCCCACAGGCGTGGGGATGAACCGCTCTTCAAGCTCGCGCTGCTCGGCTTCACGCTCCGTTCCCCACAGGCGTGGGGATGAACCGTATATATAAAAAGGGGGGGTATAAGGGGTGTACCCATAATGGCTATCCATTGTTGATGCGTGTAGCGTTACGCGCTACAATGTATACAGATTCGACGGCAAGGGAGGCAAAGCGATGCGATGATAAAGAAAATCAAACACAAAGGCCTGAAACGGCTTTATGAGCGGGGGGAGCCCCAAGGAGTACAGCCTAACCATGTAGACGATTTAAGAGACATACTGGCAGCACTGGATGCCGCAACCAAGCCAAACGATATGGATTTACCAGGTTTTGATTTCCATGGCTTGAAAGGTGATAAGAAGGGCTTTTTTTCAGTGCATGTAAACGGTAATTGGGTAGTGATATTTACGTTTGATGGGGAAGATGCACACCTTGTTGACTATTTAGACTACCACTGACGGCGGCGCTCCTTGATAACCGACACGATACGGTTATCAAGGGCCACCGGATGGTTTCGCCACTTGAGCGGTAGCCACGATTGCACAGCCTCTAAATATACAAATTAAAAATATTGTGCATGACGATGATGATTATGATGAGGATAACGTGATGACGATGATGAATCCGCCGCACCCAGGCAGCTTGTTACGCCGCCGGATCGTGCCCGCGCTGGGGCTGAATGTCACTGATTTTTCCAAGAAACTAGGTATGTCCCGCACAGCGGTATCCCGCGTTTTGCATGAGCATGCCAGCATTTCCCCTGATTTTGCGGTTAGGCTTGAGCATGGCGGTATTGGTAACGCTAAGCACTGGATGACCATGCAGACCAACTACGACCTATGGCAAGCCGAGCATAAAGAGCAAAATCATATTGAAAGAATCTCTGCTGTTTGAATTAGTAAGTTACTAATTCACCAGTCTAAAGCTCAACGGATCGTGCCGTTGGGCTTTTTTTGCTTGGGAACTAGATAATGGAGGTTATATGAACGTTGATAGGCTCGACTATTTTGCAGGTTTGGCGATGTAACATTCCTGATAATGGCGAACGACAATGAACTTGCAATCGGTTTCGACCATGGGTCGATAGCGTATGAGGCCTATTCACTAGCCAAAGCCATGGTAGAAGAAAGAGAACAGCTGGGGAATCATCGAGATTAATATCACGCCCTACCTGGGTAAAACCGAAAAGGTGAATGTGACGCTTCCCGGTCACGTTATCCGCCAGATCGACAAATACGTTACTACGCACGGTATTAAAAGCCGCTCTGCGTTCATTGCCTCGGCGGCATTGGAAAAGCTGACCCACGCGTAACGAATAGCTTGGCTCAAAGAGGAAGGCGTATTTATGTGGCGACGCTGAAGCCGCAGGCCAAATGGAAAACCCGCTCTCGACCAAGAGCGGGTTTTTTCATGATGACGCAACTCGTTCATCCATTGGTCGTTTTGGACCTTCCTTTCAACTTCCAGACACGCTATCGTCGGTTTTGGTTATTTCGCTAATTTTACTGAGCTAGCGTGGCTGCCATCCAGATCAAGGGAGAATGTTTTGACCATGCCGACTCGATCTTCACGTCTGCCGGCCTATCACCGTTATGCCGGCAAGGCCCTGCCGGGGCAGACAGAAGATGCTTGCCATCTGTTGGCTTGGCATAGCCTGGATGTAGCGGCCGTTGGTTGGCACCTGCTTGCGCCGGAGCGCCCGCTGACGAAGCAGCTGGCGGCGCAGCTGGGTATTGAGCCCGAGCCATTGCGGCGGCTAATGGTGTTTTTATTAGGGCTTCATGACCTCGGCAAGTTCTCCCGCGCCTTTCAGGAAGTGCTGAAGCTCGCGCTCGATGGTATGGCCCCGCCGCAAGGCAAACCCTATAAGCAGCGTCACGACCGTTTAGGAGTGCTGCTCTGGGACGCTTGTTGGAAAGCTTGGCGCAAGGAGGGTCTATTACACTGGCCAGAAGGGGAGGCGCCGGCCAGAAAGCTGTTGGCGCCGATGGATAGTTTGATGGCACCGTTTTTCGGCCACCATGGCCGCCCCGTAGCAACCGGCCAACTCACATTTGCGGACTTTTTCGTCGATGATGGCGAGCTGGATGATGCCGCCGCTGCGGGTGATTTCGTCGCCGACTGGGCCGCATTGGTCGAGCCCGATTGGCCGGTTGAAAAACTGCTGGATGAAGAGTGGCTGGCGCGTTTCAAGACACTTAGCTGGACGGTAGCCGGGTGGGCGACGCTCAGCGACTGGCTGGGCTCGCACCGCGACTACTTTCCCTACTGCCAGAAGGCGATGCCGCTGGGCGATTACTGGCCGCGAGCGCTCGAGCAGGCCGAAGCGGTGCTGAACGCCACCGGCTTTGCATGCCCGCCGGAGCCCGTGCCCTACGCCGGGCTGGCACAGTGGTTTTCAGGCAAGGTGACGCCGACCCCGCTGCAGCAGAAGGCGGAAGACTTGCCGCTTCAAGCTGGGCCGCAGCTGTTCATCCTCGAAGACGTGACCGGCGCGGGCAAGACTGAAGCCGCCTGTATTCTGACCCAGCGACTGCTGGCCGATGGCCACGGCGAAGGGCTCTATTTCGCGCTGCCTACCATGGCAACCTCCAACGCCATGTACACCCGCCTAGGGGATCTTCATCACCGCTTCTACAGCGCTGCCTCAAGGCCCTCGCTGGTACTAGCCCACGGCGCGCGGGCGCTTAATGAAGCGTTTGAGCAAACCATCGTACAGCCCGACCACGACGACTATGACGCGATAGACGCCAGCGCCTCGACCCAGTGCAACCGCTGGCTGGCAGACTCGAACAAGAAGGCGTTGCTGGCCGATGTGGGTGTGGGCACCATTGACCAGGCGCTAATGGGTGGTTTGCCGTTTCGCCACCAGTCGCTTCGTCTGCTGGGGTTGGCGCGCAAGGTGCTAATTATCGATGAAGTTCACGCCTTCGATCACTACATGCAGACCCTGCTGCACCAACTGCTGGCCCATCACGCCCGCCAAGGAGGCAGCGCCATTCTGCTGACGGCCACGCTCCCCCACGCCATGCGCGAGGCGCTGACGGCCGCGTGGTGCCACGGCCTGGGCGTTGAAACCAGCCCGCTTGAGGCACATGACTACCCATTGCTGACCCACTGCGGAAAGAGCGCTACCCACGAAGTGCCCGTCAAGACGCGCCCGGAAGTCGCACGCCGTGTGGACATCGCGTGGCTGGAAAGTGAGGACGAGGCTATCGAGCGTGTGCTGGCCGCCGTGGAAGCGGGGGAGTGCATCGTCTGGGTGCGCAACACCGTCGATGATGCTATCCCCGCCTATCAAACGTTACGCGAGCGCCACCCCGAGCCCGAGCGTTGCCTGCTCTTCCACGCCCGCTTTGCCATGGTGGACCGCCAGCGGATCGAGTCCGAGGTCATTCGTCGCTTCGGCAAGGATTCCACGCCGCCTTTGAGAAGTGGACAAGTGATTGTCACCACCCAAGTCTTCCAGGAAAGCCTGGACTGTGATGCCGACCAGATGGTCAGCGACATCGCGCCCATCGACCTCTTGATACAGCGCGCCGGGCGTCTTCAGCGCCACCAGCGCGGCGAACGCCCCGCGCCCGTACTGCAGGTGCTGGCGCCCGCGTGGAGCGATACCCCCAGCGCCGATTGGCTGAGTCAGGCACATCGCGGCACCCAAGCAGTTTATAAAGACACCTCGTTGATCTGGCTGACCCAGCGCGTGCTGCGCGAGCAGGGCGCCATCACCATGCCGGGTGAGGCGCGTACCTTGATCGAAGACGTTTACGCTGCCTCGACGGATGACCTCCCCGAAGCGTTTGATCTGGCGCACTTCGAGCGCACCGGTATGGATAAGCAGGCGATCTCGATGGCTACCCATAACGCCCTGAATCTGGAAGACGGCTACCGCCTCGATGGCGATTTCGACCCGTGGCAGGAGGAGCGCGAGACGGGCACCCGGCTCAGCGACGAGCAAAGTGTCGAGGTCGTGCTGCTCAAGCGCCGTGGAGATGAACTGGTGCTCTGGGTAGAAGATCACCGGCATGCCGACCGGCTGAGCCGATGTCGGCTGAGGGAGAGCCAAGTCAAGAAACTGGCTCAACTTCCGGGGCACTATACCCAACAGTGGGAAGCGCTGCAGCAGCACCACCGCGGGCTGCGTTTCGTTCAACCTTGGCTGCCGGAAGAGGACGATAAGTGTGATTACGATGAGCAGTGGGGCGTGAGTTTTGAACAAAAATAGACGTTGCCATTTTACTGAAAGACAGGTGATACAAGGTAACTAAACAAGAACGCTTAACGCCGAAATAACGCACGTGAGGTGCCGATGAATTTACTCACAGATCCCTGGTTGCCCTTTCGGTATCGCGATAGCCGAATCGAATACCGCCCACCCTCGGCCCTCGCCGACCCGGATGTGCTCGACCTGGCTCTGCCCCGCGCCGACTTTCAGGGCGCGGCCTGGCAGTTTTTGATCGCGCTACTGCAGACGGCGATGACGCCCAAAAATACCGATGCCTGGTTGGATCGTTACCAGACGCCTCCCAGCTTGGCCAAGCTTGATGATCTGTTAGCACCTTTTGCCTCTGCCTTCGAGCTGGATGGCGACGGCCCGCGCTTTATGCAGGATCTGGACCCGCTGGACGACGTCAAGGACGCGCCGGTGGCGGGCTTGCTGATCGATTCCCCCGGCGCCAACGGCATCAAGAACAACACCGACTTCTTCGTCAAACGCGGCCGGGTGGAGACTGTTTGCCCAGAATGCGCGGCGCTGGCGCTTTATACCATGCAGATCAACGCGCCCGCCGGTGGCGCGGGCATTCGCGTTGGCCTGCGTGGCGGCGGGCCGCTAACCACGCTGATTCTGCCGGAAGACGAAAGTAAATCGCTGTGGGAGAGGCTCTGGCCCAACGTGATGCCCGCGGATGCGGTGGGCCAGCCGGGGCAGGCTTGGCGCGCGCCCAAGGCCTGCGATAGCGATCTGTTCTTCTGGATGAAGGATACCCGCGTCAGCGATAAGAAAGGCACCGAGGTTTTGCCCGAGCAGGTGCATCCGCTGCACGCTTTATGGTCGATGCCCAGGCGCTATCGGTTGCTATTCGACGAAACGCCGGGCGAGTGTGACCTTTGCGGCTGTGAGGCGACACACCCGGTGCGCCGCCTGCGCGCCAAGAAGCAGGGCGCCAACTACGACGGCCCTTGGCGCCACCCACTCACGCCCTACCGCCGCCTCAACCCCAAAAAGCTTGATGAGCTGCCGCTTTCCAGCAAGGGCCAGCCGGGGGGGCTTGGCTACCGTCACTGGCCGGGGTTGGTGCTGGAAGATGAAGCCGTGAGCGGCGCGCTGCCCGCGCGCGTGGTCACTCATCACCTGCAAAAGTATCGCCAAGTGGAGGCCGCGCGAGAAGACGGGGAAGCATTCGAGGCATTGTTCAAGCATGCCCGGCTCTGGGTGTTCGGTTATGACATGGACAACATGAAGCCGCGCGGCTGGTACAGCGTGGAAATGCCGCTGGTGGGTGTGCCCGAGGGGCAGCAGGAAACGCTGCGCGGTTGGGCCAAGCGCTTCGTCGATTTGGCCTCGGATATCAGTTGGACGCTGCGCAATCAGCTCAAGCGCGCCTGGTTCAAGCGCCCGGAGGATGCCAAGGGCGACATGAGCCAGATCGACGCCCAGTTTTTTGAGGCGACTCAACTGGCGTTTTTCACCGCCCTGCGCGAGATGGGCGAGGTTCTGCGGGGGGATGGTCTGAGCGATGACACGCTCGAACTCTCACCCGAGACCTACCGCCAGTGGTATGTGTCGCTCAAAAAAGAAGCCATGGCGCTGTTCGACGCCCAAGCCATCAGCGGCCCGCTGGAAGGTATGAAGATGCAGCAGCTCGACCGCATCACCAGCGCGCGGCGCTATCTGCGGGCGTACCTGAATGGTAATGGCAAGAAAGTCCAAGCGTTTGCTAACGACGGTGGTTTTGACCTAAAAGCGCCCATGGCGGAACGTAATGAGGAGAGCCCAGCATGAATGAAGTAGACCAACAAACGTCGCCGCCAGCGACAGAGGGCGAGGCCAACGCGAGTGCCACGGTAGAGCGCTATCTGTATGCCCTCGACAGGCAGGAAGCCTATGAGCTGCGTCTGTGGTGGCGACGGCTGGTGATGGACGATCAGGAACTCAAGCGCTACACCAAACTGCGGCCTTTCCCGCGCGGCGTGCGCGCCGTGCTACGCCGCTGCGACAGCGTCGAGACGGTCATGCTGACCGAGGCGTTTCGCCATCTCTGGCAGGCGCTCGAGACCAAAGCATGGGAAGACACCCCGAGCGATGCCAACAGCCGCAAGCGCGATCAGCGTATCACGACGTGGGCCGCCATCGCTGCCGTCGCGAGCGAGCTGCGCGCCGAGACATTCGATGCCCCGCTGGGCAAACGCCTGGGCGAGAAGCGCCCCAGTACCGGTGATACCCCGCGAATGAGTGATCTGCGCTTTCAGCAGCTGCTTGATTGCCATACCTCAGAAGAGCTGATTCGCCGCTTCCGCCGGGCGCTTAAACTTGCGGATAACGCCGGTGTCAGCGTTGTCCGCTTGGCCGATATGGTCGCGCTCTGGGCGCGCGAACAGCGCGGCCAGTACCGGGCTGAGGCCACTCAGCGTTTCGCCTTCGTTATGAGCGACGCCTACTTCCAAGCGCGAGCACTGAAACCGGCCGCGGGCGACTGAACGGAAGCTGTCACTTATCAACAACCACTTTTTCGGCATTCGGCACATTTTTTATTCAGGGAACCCATCATGAGCCACTTTATCCAGCTTCACTTGTTGACCTCCTACCCGCCTTCCAACCTCAACCGCGACGACCTGGGCCGCCCCAAAACGGCGTTCATGGGCGGCGCCCGGCGGCTGCGTGTGTCTTCGCAAAGCCTCAAGCGCAACTGGCGCACCTCCGAGCTGTTCGAATCGGCGGTCGACGGCCACAAGGGCACGCGTACCAAGCGCCTGGGCAAGCAGCTGTATGAACGTATGAAAAAAGCAAATGCTGACGACAAAACCGCTGAAAATAGTGTAAAGCAGATCGTTGCTGTTTTTGGGAAGGCGAGCGGCAAAGAAAGTCATGGATATGAGACCGAGCAGCTAGTCCATATTGGTCCCGAGGAATTAGCAGCTTTAGAAAAATTGGTAGATGTGCTGGGAAGCGAGAATCGCTTACCAAATGAAAAAGAAATTATTGAGGTTCTTGCAAGACGCCCGACGGCTGTTGATATCGCTCTGTTTGGACGCATGCTAACCGGCGATAAAAACAAGATTTCCCAATTTAGTGTCGAAGCCGCCTGCCAGGTGGCCCACGCCATCACCGTCCACGCCGCCGAAGTCGAGGACGACTACTTCACCGCCGTCGATGACCTCAATAGCGGCGACAGCGACCGCGGGGCAGCGCATATCGGCGAGGCCGGGTTCGCCGCCGGGCTGTTCTACCTCTACCTCTGCATCGACCGGGACCTACTGGTCGAGAACCTCCAAGGCAAGGCCGAGTTGGCCGACCGCGCTATCGCCGCGCTGGTGGAATCTGCCGTCAAGATCTCCCCCAAGGGTAAGCAGAACAGCTACGGCTCTCGCGCCCACGCCAGCTACGTCTTGGCTGAAAAGGGCGATCAGCAGCCGCGTTCGCTGTCGGCATCGTTTCTGCAGCCTGTCATGAGCGAAGGTCAGGGCGTCGAAGCGATTAGAAAACTGGAAACCCAGGCCCAGGCGTTTGATGACGCTTACGGCGCAGGCGCGGATCGGCGCTTTATTCTCTCGGCAACGCCCGAGTACGAAACGCCAGCCCTGAAAGGCGACATTCAGCGCGGCAACCTGCAAGAGTTGCTGACCTTTCTCAAGGGCGACGACTAAGCGGAGGCGATATGCCATACCATCTGGTTTTTCGCCTCTATGCGCCCATGGCGAGCTGGGGCGAGGCCGCCGTTGGCGAGACGCGGCCGACGGCCACCTACCCAAGCCGTAGCGCCATTCTGGGGCTGATCGGGGCGGCGCTGGGTATCAAACGCGACGACGATGACGGTCAGCGCCGCCTGCGCGAAGGCCTTCAGGTAGCGGTCAAGCAGCGCTCGCCGGGGCTTTTAATGCGCGATTATCACACCGTGCAGATGCCTTCTTCGCAATCAAAGGTAACCCACCGCACCCGCCGCGAGGAGTTGGCGGTGCCTAAAGAAGCGCTCAATACCATTCTCTCCTCAAGAGACTACCGCTGCGATGGACTGTGGAGCGTGGCGGTGCGTCTCACCGCTAACGCCCTCTGGTCGCTCGATGAGCTCAAGGCGGCGCTAGAAAAACCCCGTTTTCCGCTCTATCTCGGCCGCAAGGCGTGCCCTCTGGCCGCACCTTTATTACCCACAGTGGTTGAGGCCAGCCATTGGCGCCAGGCGCTGGATCACCGCTTTGAAAGCGCATTGGACCCGGCGCGCACCTGGCTTGCGATGGTCGGTAACGAGAAGAAGGATCAGCAACTATTGTGCCTGCCCGAGCAAGTGCTTTACGCCTGGGAAGGCGATGCCGATGCACTCGATGGCAGCGATACAGCCAACGAATCTAGCGAGGTATGGGACGAGCCGCTACACCGCCGTCGCTGGCAATTCGGCCCCCGCCTGGAAAACCGGCGCACCGAGAAAGTGGAAGGAGAGCGCTAATGTATCTTTCAAGTGTCAGGCTGGATCTCAATAGCCTCTCGCGCGCCGAGCTGTTCGACGTATTGGAAGGCGGCGCCTATACCGCCCACCAATTGCTCTGGCGGCTGTTTCCCGGCGTGCCCAAAGGCGAGCGGCCGTTCATCTTTCGTCAGGAAATGGAAGAAGACGCCAACGGCAAGAGTGCCGGGCTGCCGCGCTTTTATGTCTATTCGACCCAAGCTCCGGAAACCATGGATGGGTTTGAGGTGCAGTGCAAGGCGTTCTCGCCTCAGCTCGTTGCAGGTGAACGACTGGCCTTTCGTCTGCGTGCTAACCCTACCATCGCAAAACCGGTGGGCGAGGGCCGTCGCTCTCGCCGCGCCGATGTGTTGATGGATGCGCGCTACCCCTTCCCCAAAGGGGAGCGCACGAGCCAGGCCTGCGTCGAGGCGATGGACGCTGCGGCGCGCCAGTGGCTCAAAAGCCGTGCTGAAAGCTTCGGTTTCACGCTGCCGGTCAAGCCAGAAGTAGGTGCTTATCGCCAGCACGCGCTGAGCAAGAAAGAGGGCGGGCAACCTATCCGCTACTCTAGCGTGGATTACGAAGGCCTGTTGGAGGTGGTCGATCCCGAGCGTCTCGGTCACGCTCTGCAGCAAGGCATCGGCCGCGCTAGGGCATTTGGCTGCGGAATGCTGCTGCTACGTCGCGTACCGGAGTGACTCATGAGCTTCAT
Source organism: Halomonas sp. 111 (assembly GCF_052379685.1). NCBI lineage: Bacteria > Pseudomonadati > Pseudomonadota > Gammaproteobacteria > Oceanospirillales > Halomonadaceae > Halomonas > Halomonas sp. 111. The sequence goes on along the minus strand of NZ_JBQSYV010000010.1, from coordinate 109,751 downwards.
TCCCCTCAAACCCATCCCTCTCAAGGACCGTATGTCGATGATCTTCGTCGGCATGGGCCAGATCGACGTGCGCGACGGCGCGTTCGTTGTCATCGACGAGGTCAACGGCGAGCGCATGCATATTCCCGTGGGCTCGGTGGCCTGCCTGCTGTTGGAACCTGGCACCCGGGTTTCCCACGCGGCGGTCAAGTTGGCTTCGGTGGTGGGTACACTATTGATCTGGGTGGGCGATGCGGGCGTGCGGCTCTACAGCGCTGGGCAGCCAGGTGGCGCCCGCTCTGACAAGCTGCTTTACCAGGCCCAGCTGGCGCTAGATGAAAGCCTGCGGCTCAAGGTGGTACGCAAGATGTTCGAGCTGCGCTTTGGCGAAGAGCCGCCTTCGCGGCGTAGTGTCGAACAGCTACGTGGCATTGAAGGCGCGCGAGTACGCAAGACCTACCAGATGCTTGCCAAGCAGTACGGCCTGAAATGGCAGGGGCGGCGCTACGATCCGAAGCAGTGGGACGCCTCGGACGTGGCCAACCAGTGCCTGTCGGCGGCCACCGCCTGCCTCTACGGGATTACCGAAGCGGCAATTCTGGCCGCAGGCTACGCCCCGGCCATCGGTTTTCTACACACCGGCAAACCGTTGAGTTTCGTTTACGACATCGCTGATATCGTCAAATTCGAAACCGTGGTTCCGGCGGCGTTTCGTATCGCCGCCAAGAACCCGCCGATGCCGGAGCGGGAAGTGCGCATTGCCTGCCGTGACGCCTTCAAGCAGACCCGGCTGCTCCAGCGCATCATCCCCATGATCGAAGAGGTGCTGGCGGCAGGCGAGATCGAACCGCCACCACCCCCGGCCGATGCCGTGCCGCCGGCCATCCCCGAGCCGGCATCAATAGGCGATAGCGGCCACAGGAGTCATTAACATGGCCATGCTCGTCGTCGTCACCGAAGCTGTGCCACCCCGCCTACGTGGGCGGCTCGCCGTTTGGCTGCTGGAGATTCGCGCCGGTGTCTATGTGGGAGACGTCAGTAAGCGTATCCGCGAAATGATCTGGGAGCAGATCGAGGTATTGGCCGAGGAGGGCGGCAACGTCGCCATGGCTTGGGCCAGCCATCACGAATCCGGCTTCGAGTTTCAGACCTTCGGCGATAACCGTCGCGTGCCCATCGACCATGACGGATTACGCTTGGTGCGTTTTTTACCGCCTAAGGATAAGTGACTGTTTTTAATGCTCTTTAATAATATGGAGCTGTTCAAAAAATGATCAAAATCGCCGGTAGATTTTCTGCTGGCGATTTTTCTTTTTGAAAACAATTGACTACAATTAGACCGTTCCCCGCAGGCGCGGGGATGAACCGCGTCATAGCCGTCCGCGCCGTCTTTGAAAAAGCCGTTCCCCGCAGGCGCGGGGATGAACCGCCAGTAGCACGCCGCGAAGGGTCAAACGAAATCCGTTCCCCGCAGGCGCGGGGATGAACCGCGGCCTCATCAAAAGGTAGGTCGGCGTCTCGGCCGTTCCCCGCAGGCGCGGGGATGAACCGTCAATAGGTATTAGAAATGAAACACTAGGTGTCCGTTCCCCGCAGGCGCGGGGATGAACCGCAATGGGGGTTATTGCAAGAAGAGCTAATGATCCGTTCCCCGCAGGCGCGGGGATGAACCGTAGCGCCTTCAATTCGTTATTCGTGAGCTTGTCCGTTCCCCGCAGGCGCGGGGATGAACCGTCGAGGCGATTTTATAGGTGATGCCAAAAAGCCCGTTCCCCGCAGGCGCGGGGATGAACCGCATCATTGCAAGCATGAGATCAATTAGAAACACCGTTCCCCGCAGGCGCGGGGATGAACCGTATCGCCACAACATGGCGACGCTCTTGGGCGTCCGTTCCCCGCAGGCGCGGGGATGAACCGACGTGTTACTGCGATGGGTACCACTACCCCCACCCGTTCCCCGCAGGCGCGGGGATGAACCGTTTCGCGAGGCTATCGAAAACAACTGTAACCCCCGTTCCCCGCAGGCGCGGGGATGAACCGTGACTGAGGTGGCCACTCTTGGTTTGCGCGTCCCGTTCCCCGCAGGCGCGGGGATGAACCGGCCTTGCCATGCCTCTGCAACGTCTGTCTCAACCGTTCCCCGCAGGCGCGGGGATGAACCGAATCTATCTTCTAGTTAAGTTTCAGAGCTAAACCGTTCCCCGCAGGCGCGGGGATGAACCGCCCCTTGAGTAAAGTTGACATTAGAAACCACGCCGTTCCCCGCAGGCGCGGGGATGAACCGACTTTTCTATTTTTTCGCGGGAACGTTTATCACCGTTCCCCGCAGGCGCGGGGATGAACCGGACTCGAAAAAATCACAGAAAAACGCGCGAATCCGTTCCCCGCAGGCGCGGGGATGAACCGTCGCGGGACTGCTGTCGGAGAGCAATGTAACGCCGTTCCCCGCAGGCGCGGGGATGAACCGGCGCCGGATGCTTTCAGCGTCGCGAGCAGTACCCGTTCCCCGCAGGCGCGGGGATGAACCGTTCGGCCTCGGTGAGCGCCGGGCTGGTGATGCCCGTTCCCCGCAGGCGCGGGGATGAACCGATTGGTCTCACCGATGCGGATAGCGTTGCCAACCGTTCCCCGCAGGCGCGGGGATGAACCGCCGGCCCACTGCCCTAATAAAGGCCTCAATTACCGTTCCCCGCAGGCGCGGGGATGAACCGAGTTTAAGCAGTGGGCGAAGCGCGGTAATTGCCCGTTCCCCGCAGGCGCGGGGATGAACCGTCGTAAATATCGACAGCCGCGGGGACCAGCGTCCGTTCCCCGCAGGCGCGGGGATGAACCGTTTGGCTGGGATCACGCTGTTGATATGGAAACCCGTTCCCCGCAGGCGCGGGGATGAACCGTTGGTCGCTGGGTGCTTGTTGTCGTAAGGCTTCCGTTCCCCGCAGGCGCGGGGATGAACCGGTAAAGCCATTAGCAGCAATCGCCGTGGCCACCCGTTCCCCGCAGGCGCGGGGATGAACCGTTGGGGTTGTTGCCCAGCGCTTCGGCGATTTCCCGTTCCCCGCAGGCGCGGGGATGAACCGCACCGGATCCGCAACATTCTCAAAAGCCGGCCACCGTTCCCCGCAGGCGCGGGGATGAACTCAAGTCCTGAACGTCCTAATGGCTCATGGAGATACGTTCCTCACTGGCGTGGGGATGAACCAAACTCAAGATAAGACGGAAATCACTGAAAATGATGGGTTTTGATGCTGATTGAAACGCTGATCGCGGCGTATGCTATACGTGTATATCAAATCTCCAGGAGAGACCATCATGTTGGCAATACGACTGCCCAGCGACATCGAAGCGCGCCTAGAGGCCGGAGGCCTTGGCCAAGGCCTCCGGCCGCACCAAGACCTATTACGCCTGTGAAGCTATTCTCAAGCACCTCGATGACCTCGATGACCTCGAGGACGTTTACCTCGCCGAGCAGACCCTGGAGCGTCTGCGTCGTGGCGAGGAAACCACGCACTCCCTGGATGACGTGGAGCGTGATCTTGGGCTGGAAAATTGAGCTGACGGGGCCGCCCACAAGCAGTTGAAGAAGTTGGGTCATGTTGAGGCCAAGCGCATCCGTGACTACCTGCGCGAGCGGGTACAGCCGCGAGGCCCCGCGACAGCTGGGCGAGCAGGGCGTGACCCAGAGCATGTCACGCAAGGGGAATTGTCTAGATAATGCCGCGATGGAGAGCTTCTTTGGAACGCTGAAGTCAGAATATTTTTACCTGAACCGCTTTGACACGATTGAGCAATTACAGGCGGGCATCCGACACTACATCCATTACTATAACCACGAGCGCATCAAGTCCAAACTAAGAGGCCTGAGCCCGGTGCAGTACCGAACTCAGGCCTTATCCGCTTAGTGTTTTACTGTCCAGGTTTTTGGGGTCAGTTCAGATGAATGAGTCTTCTATATTTTCGACGTCCGATGGCACCACCATCCCTAAGAGGCCTATCGCTCAACCTCATCCGCAAGTATCTGAATGATCTCGGATACGAAAGGACTGTCCTGGTCCGCTTGGTGGATTGCGATTTCCATGGCGTCAACAGCAGGCAAGGTCGGAACTTCTTGCATGCCAGAATTGACCACGCGCCTTGGAAGAAGACTAATCCCGAGACCGGCATTGACCGCGCTCAGCAGGCCGGCGAGGCTGGAACTCGTGTAAACAAGATGCCATCCGCGCCTGACGTTATCGAGGGCAGTAATCATTTGGGCGCGATACAATCCATCCGAAGGAAAGGCAACAAGCGGCAGCGGGTCGCAATCGGCCAGCGCATGATTTTTGCTTTGATACCAGGACAGCGGCTCGGGCCAATGCATTACTCCGCGGGCCTCGCCGCGATGCTGTTTGACCAGAACTAGATCCAGTTCCCCTCGGTTATAGGCACCGTATAGATTGCGGCTCAGGCCACTGGTAACTTCCAGCTTCAAGTTCGGATGCTGCCGGACAAGCGCCGCAAGTACTTGTGTCACCCGGCCCGAAGCGAAATCCTCGGGCAGACCGAGCCGAAGGGTAATTTGACGCGCTACTCCAGACACGACGGCGGCAGCTTCCGCATTCAGTGCCAGGATACGACGTGCATAACCCAGTAGTCGCTCGCCCGCTTCGGTGGGTGTGATGCTATTGCGTCCGCGATCAATCAAAAGCCCGCCTGCCACCTCTTCCAGCCTCATTATCTTCTGGCTGACCGTTGATTGAGTTGAGTTCAATTGCCGTGCTGCGGCTGTAAAGCTGCGCGTGTCGACTACCGCCACGAAACTGCGCAACAGGTCGGAGTTGAACGGCTTATTCGATTTATCACTGGTTTTCATTCAGATATTTAATTTCCAAATGGCTTTTTTGTCCACTATATTTTTGTCTATGATTTTTATCAGCAAGAAGGGACTTTTATGCGCAGCCGCTTACAGGCCACTTTCGCCTTCACTCTCCTCGTAGGATGTATAACCATGATCGATTCCGTTGCTTTTGGCGGAGTCCCTGTCGCTCAGGCTAATCCTTTGCTGATCTCCGCTGCTGAAAACGATGATATCGCTGGTGTTCGAGAAATGATCGCCAGCGATATACCGCTCGACGCGCGGGATAGTCGTGGGCGGACAGCATTACTCGCTGCAACCCATGCGAACCGAGTTGAGACCGCTCGTCTACTTATTAGCGCCGGGGCTGATGTGAATGCTAAAGACGACATCGAAGATAGCCCCTACCTCTATGCGGGCGCGCGCGGACATCTGGAAATACTGCAGATGACGCTATCCCATGGCGCTGATTTGGCGAGTGTCAACCGCTATGGCGGTACGGCGCTGATTCCTGCGGCGGAACGGGGGCATGTGGAGACTGTTCGAACCCTAATAGAGGCCGGCACGGATATTGATCATGTCAACAACCTCGGCTGGACGGCGTTGCTGGAGGCTATCATCCTCGGCGATGGCGGACCGCGATACGGAGAGATTGTGGGGCTGCTGGTCGACGCCAACGCGGACGTGAACCTGGCTGATAGGGAAGGGATCACGCCGCTGCAACATGCGCGACAACGCGGATATGCTGACATCGCTAGTTTGCTAGAACAGGCGGGTGCGAAATGAATGACAAGGCGTATCTGGACGAGGCGATCAATCTTGCCCACAAGAATGTTGCCAATGGAGGGCGTCCATTCGGTGCCGTGCTGGTCACGGATGGCAAAGTGATCAGCCGAGCTGTCGCAGCCGCTTGGTGATCAACAATGGGCCTCTATCCAGCATCTGCCTCCTGACGACGCGGAGCAGTCTGACCTTTATCGTAATTGGGCTGGGTGTTCGGCGAAAAATGCCTAGCCACTTGGCATTTTATCGATTGGATCGTTGATTTACCTCTTCGAGGAAAATAGCACTGTCCTGATTCTATCGGAGGCACGAGCAGTTCCTCCTGAGCAGAGCTTAGTCGTATGACTCCAAAACCAGAATTGGAAACACACTGATATGAATGAATGCATTTACGCCAACGCTTTGACCCCTGATGGCAACAAAAGTGATCTCGCCACGCGCGATGGGTGCTTCGTTCCTATCGATACTGTCTCAACCGACGCCAAAAAAATCGATCTTGATGGACTGACTGTCCTTCCCGTTTTTGTGGAGGGCCATATTCATCTCGATAAGAGCTTTGTTGGCGACGGTTGGTTTCCTCATCGTCCGGTTGGCTCCCTTCGTGAGCGGCTTGACGTTGAAAAGCGCCTTCTATCCAGCGCATTGCCGGTTGTTGAACGCGCTGAGGCACTGCTCGCGCAGGCTCACTCTTTTGGCACGGTAGCAATGCGCAGTCACGTTGATATCGACCCAGTGCTCGGACTCGATAATCTGAATGCCGTCGTTGCTGCCTGCGAGATGTGGAAGGGCCGGGTCGACGTAGAACTCGTTGCTTTTCCGCAGGCTGGCATTGTGTCTAGTCCCGGTACAGCGGATCTGCTCGATGCCGCCATGCGTGAAGGCGCGACAGTGGTGGGCGGGCTTGATCCTACCGAGTTTGACGGTGACGCGGATGCGCATCTTGATGTGGTGTTTGGCACGGCCGAGCGCCACGGTGCGAAAATCGACATCCACTTGCATGAGCACGGCGCAGGCGGTATCAAGCAGATTGAGCGTATTGCCGCACGAGCGACAGCAGCCGGTATGTCGGGCCTCGTTACCATTAGCCATGCTTACGCACTTGGCGATGTGAGCCGTGATGAGGCACGTCGTGTGTCGGCGATCCTCGCCGAAGCGGGCGTTTCTATACTAACCAATGCGCCGGGAGATCATCCGTTCCCACCGATCGACGTACTACGCGCGGAAGGCGTTCATGTATTCGCGGGCAATGACAATATTCGCGATGCGTGGTGGCCTTACGGCAATGGTGATTTGCTTGAACGCGCGATGCTGATCGGCTACCGCTCCGGTCTTTATACCGACGAACAACTGGGTGTCGCTCTTGACATGATCACGGTGGACTCCGCAAGGGCGATTGGTCGTACGCTACCGGGATTCGCGATCGGTGACGAGGCGAGTTTCGTGATTGTGGACGCACTCAATGCTGCAGCCGCTGTAGCATCACCGCCCTCGGAGCGACTGCTGGTCCAACACGGCAAAATTGTTCAACCAACTCGCCCGTCGATTCGCTCGCGATTGCTTTGAAATGGCACACGAGTTTGCCCGTGCGAAAACTCAAGATAAGGACAATAATGTTGAATTTATCTTTTATCCACTCCCCGCAGGCGCGGGGATGAACCTCTGGGCTAGTGACTCACGTCAGGTCCATAAAGGGGTTGTAGGCGACTTCCCAGTAGTGGCCTTCCGGGTCGCGAAAATAACCGGAGTAACCGCCCCAGAACACTTCTTCTGCTGGTTTGATTAGCTCGGCGCCTGCGGCAACCGCTTGTTTGAGCACTTGGTCAACGGCCTCTTGGCTGGCGACGTTGTGGGCCAGCGTGATACCGCTGAAACCACCTTTTGAGTCGTCGGCAATGCCGATATCCTTAGCCAATGACGTTCTGGGAAACAGCGATAGCCAGGCGCCTTCCATCTTGAAAAAGGCCACCTCGTCGCTGTCTGTCTCGTGTTCTGGCAGTCCCAGGCCGTCCCGATAGAACTGGATGGCGCGCTTTAGGTCATGCACGCCGAGGGTAATCAGGCTGATCTTGGGTTTCATAGCGGTGCCCTTTAGATGTTGTTTTAAATAGGCCGCTGTCACAGGGTGAGGTTGTCTTGGCGCACGTCCAGCTGTTCCAGGCGCTGTTTCAATAACCCTGGAAAGCGCGCATACCAGGTTTGATTGAGCGGCGAGGGGTGCGGCAGCGGGTAGAGCGTAAAGGTTTGCTCTTTTCCATGATCACCCTCTAGCGTCACCTCAATGCTACTTTCAAAGCGGTCCTCTTGCTTCCAGAAGGCTTCCAGGCGCGCACGCTCCTCTTTTGAGCGGCCGATACCGAACCACAGGAACGCTTCTCGGCCCAGCGTAATCAGCGTTCGTCCTTCCCAGCGCGATATCAGCACTTCGTTCATTAAACCGTGAAAGTGACGTTTAACCTTCATCGACCACGCCTTGTTGCCTACGGGCTTGTAGGGCACGGTATTGATCCAGAAAAAGTGCTCGCCCACGGCTTTTGATGCTGTAAAGTCCGGCATCGTCTCGCCGTAAAGCTGCTCATAAAGCGCTTTTCTGACCAACTGGCCACCAGCACCGATAAACGGCTCGCCGTGACGCACCTCGTCGCGGCCTGGGTCGCGGCCAAAAAAGCCGATGCGCAGGTTCGGCTTGCCAAGGCCGATGATCGGCTCCAATGGATCGCGTTCAAAACGTTCGTAGACCTCGACATCAATCCCTTCGATGTCTGCCGCCAGGGCTCTGAATTTCTTCTCCTGAGTTGGCGTTAGTGACATCGTTCTACCTCTTTGTTAACCAATGTCGGGTTCAGACGAACCACTCTTGGGCTGTCCGCCATAAGCACATGCCAAAAAAGTAGACCGAGGCGACGCCCCATCCCCATAGTGCCCAAACAGCATGCTCAGTGCTTGGGAGAATAAGAAGCGTTGCACAAAGGCACCACAACAACGTAACGGCGATATTAAGCGGCATAAATTTGCGCACCCGGAAGGGGTGCAGGAACTTCATGCGAGTAACGGTGAGAATGGCCAAGACGATGATGGCGGCAAAGGTAAGCCAAGGCGGGAAGTCGAGAATGTAGAAATAGGCCGCAGCGATATTCCAAGCGGCCGGAAAGCCAACAAAATAGTTATCCTGGCTTTTCATATTGGTGTTGCAGAAACAGAACATCGACGAAAGCAGGATAATAAACACCGCCAGCAGTGAAAAACCGGTCGGCAAATCGATAAAGTAGTAGATAAACAGGGCGGGAATAAACGCCCAGGTAAGATAATCAATGACCATATCCAGTGTTGAGCCATCGAAGTGCGGCAGGATGGTCTTCACTTCATACTTGCGCGCCAACGTGCCGTCGAAGCCATCTACCATCATCGCCGCCCCCAGCCAGAGCAGACAAGCCACCGGATTGTCGTCGATCAAAGCGAATAGCGCCATGACGCCCAGTAGTACGCCGCTAGCGGTGAGAGCATGTACGCTCCATGCTTTGCATCGCGATGCGTGAGAGTCTGCTTGCGAAGAGAGCGGTTGAGCCACATTAAACCCCGTTGAGAACGTTATGTTCTGCTGCTGTTTGGTGTATAGATAAGCGTGTCAGTCGATACACTACTACAAGAAGGCATACCGAGAATACGCAGGCCGTTGAACTGCTCTAAGCATGGCCGTTTCTGACGCCGTCCGCCAGGCGATTGTCTGCGTCCTAACGTATGTAGAAGCCCTAAACGGGCCGCTGAAACTGTAAGCGTGCCTGCTTTACGCGTTCACGTGTTACGCAGGTCAGCGAATGGTCATTGAGCAGCCCCATCGCCTGCATCAACGCAAAGGCCGTAGTGGGGCCTATAAATTTCCAGCCGCGTTTTTTCAGCGCTTTGGAGAGCGCGATGGATTCAGGCGAGACGGTCTGGGTTTGCGGCGCTTTTAACGCATTGTGCGCTGGCTCGAAGCGCCAGAAGAACGCCGCCAGCGAACCTTCCTGTACGACTAATTCCTGTGCCCGTTGCGCGTTATTGATCGCTGCCTCAATTTTCCCACGATGGCGGATAATGCCCGCGTCTTGCAGTAATCGCTGCACATCACGCTCATCAAAACGCGCGACCTGATGAAAATCGAAGTGATGAAAGGCCGCACGAAAGTTCTCGCGCTTGTTGAGAATCGTCCGCCAGCTCAAGCCGGACTGAAAGCTCTCCAGGCAGAGCTTTTCAAACAGGCGCTGATCGTTATCAACGGGAAAGCCCCACTCGTTATCGTGGTAGGGCAGAAACTCCGGTGCACCGCCGCACCAGTAGCAGCGGGCGTGCCCATCGGGGGCGATAAATGCGTTCGCCATAGTGATTCCCCTGTTTTAGTTATAAAAATGTCAGGATTTATAACGATGTCAGATTTAGCCATGCGTGGCTGAGCCAGCGGCCCGCACGTAGTAGCTCATCCTCCGTCGCGCCTGCATAGCCCAACACAAGCCCTGCACGCTGTGGTTGCCCCAGATAGTACCGGGAGAGAGGGGAGAGCGTAATGTGTGCCTGTTGGGCCAGTTCAACCAGGCGCGCTTCCTGATTTAAAGTATCCAACTCGGCGACCAGATGCATCCCCGCATGGCCTGAGGAGAGCTTTAAACCGGCGTCAATAGCCGGGGCCAGTGCACGGCGCAGGCAAGCCTGGCGCTGACGATAGCCCATGCGCATTCGGGCGATATGGCGTGAAAAGTCACCTTTGGCAATGAACTCAGCAAGCGCTGACTGAATGGGATAGTTGCCTTCGCGGTGCAGGCGAGCGTGAGCCAACCGAAACGTATCGGCCAACGCCTCGGGCAGCACGATATAACCCAGCCTAAGCCCTGGATAGAGCACCTTGCTGAACGTGCCGATATAGATGACGGATGCCTGTTCCGATAAACCTTGAAGCGACGGCGTGGGCGGCGTGTCGTAGCGAAACTCGCTGTCGTAGTCATCCTCAACAACCCAAGCGCCGTGCCTGGCGGCGTGTTCGAGTAATGCCAAGCGTCGTGGAACCGGCATGGTAGCGCCGCTCGGGTATTGGTGGGAGGGCGTCACGTAGATCAACCGCGGCGAAGGCGTATTAGCTGGACAAAGCAACGGATTTAGTCCCTCTTCATCCACCGGGACAGGGATAATGTTCAGTCCCGCTGCCAAAAAGCAGGTTTGCGCGCCGCCGTAGCCGGGTTCTTCCATCCACACTGAGTCGCCGCTATCGGTCAGCAGCTGGGCCACCAGCTCGAACGCTTGCTGTGCACCTTGCGTGATCACAATTTGCTCAGGGCGACAGCGCACTGCGCGGGAAAGCGTCAGGTAATCACCCAGTGCCTCTTTCAGCGCGGGCAAGCCGCCATGCGTTTGATAGGAAAGCCATGCCGTATCGGCCTGGCGATAGTGGCGCCTTAAAAGGCGTTGCCACTGAGCGTGGGGGAACAGATCCAGCCCCGGCACGCCCGGCGCAAACGCTTGATAGTGTTGGCTTAGCGTACCGCAACGATCAATCAGCGCCTGCCCGCGGGTTGAGTAGCTAAACGCCGTTTCCAAAGGTGGCTTGGGATGAGTCGGTAGCGTAGGCAAGTTGGCCACATACATGCCCGCGCCCCGCCGAGAAACCACCAGCCCCTCGGCCAGCAGGCGGTCCATTGCCGCTAATACGGTATTACGGCTGATACCCAAGCCGCGCGCCAGGTGCCGTGAAGAGGGCAAATGACTCCCGGCGGCCAGTTCGCCGTGTTGAATCCAACGGCGCAACGCGCTGTAAAGCTGATGTACTAGCGTGGTTGTTTCTTGGGTGCCAATCTGTAGCGCCAAGGCATCAATAAGCCATTCACTCGACGGCGTTCGCTGCTTCACTGGTTCCCTCGCTATTTAATAAACTGGTTCTTCACCAAGAGCCACTATAACGAGAGACTTGCCTATTCCCACCTCTTTTTAAGGAGCGCTACTGTGAATAATGTTCGGGCTGCCGTACTTGATGACTTGGACGCGCTTAGCGTGCTGCTGGATGACTATCGCCAGTTTTATCAGCAACAAAGCGACCTAAAGGGCGCCCGCTACTTTTTAAATCAGCGCTTTGGGTTGGGCGACTCGTTCATTCTGGTGAGTGAAGAGGCGCAGGGAACAATCAGCGGTTTTGTGCAGCTTTTTCCCGGCTTATCGACGGTAGGCATGAATGCACGATGGACGTTGAACGATCTTTACGTGCTGCCTGAGTATCGCCGCCAAGGCGTAGGTAGGGCGCTAATGAGCGCCGCCGCCGATTTGGCCCAGGATCACGGTGTCGCAAGGCTGGTACTGATGACCCAAGTGGAGAACAAGCGCGCGCAGCACCTGTATGAGTCACTTGGCTGGCAGCGTAATACGGCGTTTTATAGCTACCTGCTGGATGTGAATGAGGCGTGAGTAGAGCAGGAGAATCAAGCAGAGAATCATGTTCGCTGATGGGGCCCTTGGCCCGGCGTTCGCCGGGCCAGGATAGTGCTCACGCGTCGCTAAGTTTGCGTGCGCGGTGCAGGTTTTCCATGGTGTTCAGGCACGCACTGGCGGCTTCCTTACCTTTGGCCAGGAAGTGCTGGAAATAAAAGTCGTGATGGGTGCTGTGCTCATGGAAATGGTGCGGCGTGAGCACCACCGAAATGACCGGCACTTGGGTGTCGAGCTGGACGCGCATCATGCCGTCGATGACCGCGTGGGCGACGAAGTCGTGGCGATAGATGCCGCCATCTACCACGAAGCCAGCACCGACAATCGCGCCATAGCGGCCGCTTTCGGCCAGTACCTTGGCTTGCAGCGGAATTTCATAGGCGCCTGAAACGGTAAACGTATCTACCTGGTCCGCAGATAAACCGTTGCGCTCCACTTCCTCAATAAATGCCTGGTAGGCCTGGCCGACGATATCGTTGTGCCAATGGCCCTGGATAAACGCAATGCGCTGGGACGTGGTATGTGAGGAGAGTGTTAAAGGAAAGGTCTGATTCATGGTCATTCTCTTGGATAAGTGGTACCAGAATCAGGGCATTCGGCATCCGCCATAGGCATAACGTACGCCTCCAGGGGGCTTTCTCCGTGGAATAACGCCGTTGAATGGATGCCGTTCTCTTTCATCCGGACTATCACCGTCGGCTTCGGTTTCTCACCGAATCTGCTGACCTCTCACGGGCAGACCAGTGAGAGCGCTCGCGGGCTTAGGCCGCTTTCGTTAGGAAAGGTACCATCACCGCCGGTGGGGACTTTCACCCCGCCCTGAGAACATTGCTGCATAGCAGCCTACCTATCTTACGCCGATTGTGAATGCGCAGCTAGAGGCCAAGTAAAACCTTGTCGAGCGCGCTGCTTAATCGACCCAGTCGGCATTTACCAGCTCGGTAAGCCGTTTGGGGCAGGCACTATTGGAGGCGTCTGCGGCGGGCAGTACTTCGTTATACGTTAAAAGCGACTCATCACAATAAATGGGCACGTTGGTCGCCAAGCCAACGGACATACGCCGCCCGGGTGACTGGTGCGCTCCTTAAGCATTGATACCTAATGAAAAGCCCCCGGTCTAGCGACACGGGGGCTTGGTCATGCATAGTGGTAGACGCTTATAGCGCTTCAACTACCTCATCAACTTGCAGTTTCAGGCTCTGCAGGCCGCCGCCTGATAAGTACCAAAGGGCCGGGGTTAGTACGACCAGGCGTGTATCCGGTGTGCCCGCGTCTGCTAGCGCTTGCGTTAACGCATCGGTATCAGCGGCGTCGTTACCAATGGCGGCGCTGCGGTCAACCACCAGCAATACGTCGGGTTGGATCTCACCAATGGCATCCATCGTCAGCGGCGTAAAGGTGCGGCTACCGCGCGTTATGCTGGTAACACTATCCGGCATTTCTAATGTGTTGATACCCAGTACGTCATGGACGACCGGATGAGTGTTCAGCCCCAGGTTGCCGTCATTGGAGGTAACCACCAGTACGCGCAACGCTTCATCCAGCGCTTGACGGTGATTTTCAATATCGGCATGCAGCTCTTTTAGTGCTTCTTCAGCGCGCTCTTCAACACCAGCATGGCTGGCAAGCTGGCGCACGTTGTCGTCAAAGGCTACTAGGTAATCATCGCCCTGTAGGCTGGTATTGAGCACCGGAGCGATCTCTTCGAACTCCGCTTCCCACTCGCCTTGACGGCCGGTGTAAAGGATAAGGCTGGGCTCGCTTGCGGCGACGGCTTCAAGGTCAGGAGAGCGTAAGCCGCCAAGGTCGGTATACGCGTCGTCGTTATAGGTTGACAGGTAGTCGGGCAGAATCTGTTTGGGAATCCCCACGATTTGGTCACTAACACCCAGTGCATCCAGCGTATCCAGGCTGCCTAAATCAAAGGTGGCAATACGTTCCTGGGCATGAGCAACAGAGCTAACCGCTGTGACAAGCAGTGTTGTGACGAGAACCTTGGGCTTCATGGGTATTCCTTTTATGAGAAAAAGTTTTATATGAGACTATTTCTCATATTGGCAAAAAAATGAGGTGCTGTCGTTACCGTGTTATGGAACAGGACGTTTCACTTTTTCGTTTTGGTGGGACTATCGAGGATTGGCGTTGTCAGAAGGGGAGCACGTATATGGGCGTTATAAAGCACTATCCCGCCTTACTGGGCGGGATAGTTAAGGTGCTGGGCAGGAGGACTATCTGCCGGAAGCGTTACGAATCTTTTTATCGGTTTGATATTGGCTCAGCGCATAGACAGACCAGATCGCCGCGGGCACCCAGCCAATGATAGTAAGCTGGAGTACCAGGCAGATAAGCCCGGCAAAAGGGCGACCGATGGTAAAGAACTGAAGCCACGGCAGTAGCAGGGCGAGTAGCAGACGCATGTCATTCTCTCCTTGATCTAAACAGCGAAAGGTTAAGTAACCGATGGCACATTATTGCAGATTGGCTGTTGCTACGCATATTCATTACACCACCGCTGCCAACATTAACCTGCCGCTGGTTGATTGAAGCAGTTTTCGTACAAAGCCTGGAAATGCCGTTTTCCCTTGGCGCACAGCGATAATAAAGCCAGATAATCGTGAGAATAGCAGTGAGAATTAAGTGTAATGTTTTTGTCTGCTGCCTCCATGCGCCAATGAAGAGCATTTTATGTTTGTAATATGGTAAATCGCGTTACTAAGGCACTCTAAATGGATGGAATGATTAAATTGTTTGCCGTTATTCTATCTAACGGTTGGCAGGATAAAGGGTAATGCTGACGACGTTTACGTGGTACATCATCACATCAATTTATGCGTTCTCTTTTGTTCTCTGGCCAAGGTCGATGCGCTATGCCTGTTGTAGATATGTTGATGAGAAAGGACCAGAACAAAGAGAGCGAAAAGTATGCCGATGATGCCTTTCGCCGCCAATGTCGCAATGTCTACGCGTTATACGTTGCTGCTTTACTGCTGCTGTTCAGCCTGTTCGGCTGGTTTTTAAAGGAGCAGCGTGAGCAGGAGATAGCCTCTGCTGAGGCGCAGAGCGATGCGCGTGCCAGCCTGATTGGTGAGTGGGTAGAAAGCATCTTCTCTCAAACGTACCACGTGCTGGTCAGTGTCGCTGACCTTCAGAACATGCCTGATGTGGTCAGCGCCACGCAAATGTCCCGAATGTTAAGCGATCGTCATCGCTATGCCCCCCCGGTCCAACGAGTGGGTCTGTTGGATAGCCAGGGAATCATGATCGCCAGTAGTGGAGATAACCACTATCAGGGAGCGGATTTTAGTCACCAGGATTTTTATAAAGTCTTGAGCGACCCTGACTATCCCATGGAGGACATCGTTACGCCGCTTTACTGGTCCAGCGAGGAACAAACCTACTCTCTGATACACGCGTTACGTCTGACAGATTCATCAGGTGCCTTTGCGGGCATGGCATCAGCACGTGTGGCATCACAAGCATTTGCCGACATGGTTAACCAAATGCAAATTCGTCAGGGTGAAAGCATCGCCCTGGTAGACGCCACGCTTACATTAATCGCCCGCAATCCTGGTGACGAGCACACGCAAACCGGGGGGCAAGTGGAAGGTGCGACCGTACAACGCGTCCTGAACAGCGGCCAGACCCCGTGGTCGGACGTGATGTGGTCCACTTTGGATCAGCGTGAGCGAATTTTTTGGATACAGCGCGTTGGAAACTACCCGATATGGGTGGTCGTCGGTATGAATTTGGACGAGGTGTTAGCGGGGTGGCGTCAGCGCGCCGGGATTACCATTGGTATCTTTATCGCTATTACGTTGTTGGGTGCATGGGGAGTGCGTCATTACCTTAAGCGGATAAGGTTAGCTCAGTTATTACAACATCGCCTTAAAGAGCTTGATCAGGCGCGTACCCAGGCCCAGACAGGAGAAGCTCAGCTCAGAACGCTTATTAACTCTATCCAGGATTTGATCATCGTTTTCGACCAAAACAATCAAATAACCTATACGCATGCCTTGGATGAAGGAATGTTGCTGAAAGGCAACGATAGTCTGTTAGGGAAACATTATAACGAGGTAATGCCCGCTGGTTTATCCAAGCGCTTTGATACTGTCTTTGAGCAGGTAAGGCAGCATCGCCAAGCAGTGACGCTTGAATATCAGTTGAGGGTGCCCAGGGGAGAACACTTTTTTCAGGCCGTAGTAAGCCCCTTGGTGCATCCTGATGGCCGCTTTTCAGGCACGTTGCTGGTCGCGCGCGATATTACCGAAGCCAAACAGAGTGAAGCGGAGCTTAATATCGCGGCTGCCGCTTTTCAGGCACACCTGGGCATCATCATCGCGGATGCCGAAGGGAAAATACTGAAAGCCAATCCCATGTTTACTCAGATTACCGGCTATAGCGAAGCCGAAGTGATTGGCCGTGACGCAAAGATGTTTAATTCGAACCGTCACGACCCTGGTTTCTATCGCCGTTTATGGCGCAGCGTCAAACAGCATGGCCGTTGGGAAGGCGAAGTTTGGAACCAGCGCAAGAACGGCGATATCTTTCCCGAGTGGGTCGTTATTAGCTCAATTCGCAATGCTGACCAGCAGCTAACCCATTACGTGGCCACCGTTGTCGATATTAGCGAGCGCAAAGCCGCTGAACAGGAGATCCACCAACTGGCGTTTTATGATTCGGTGACGGGGCTGGCGAATCGCCGCCTCTTTATGGACCGCTTGGGCGCAGCGCTTAAAGAGGCGCGCCGACATCGCTCTTATGGTGCGCTTCTGCTGATCGATATCGATCATTTCAAACAGGTTAACGATGTGTTTGGGCACTCTATCGGTGACCGTTTGCTTCAGGGTGTTGCGCGTCTGCTTCATCAACAGCTGCGGGAAAGTGATACCTTGGCACGTTTTGGCGGTGATGAGTTCGCGATACTCATTCAGTCGCTGGATACCGATGCGGCTAAAGCGGCTCAGTTGGCTGAGCTCATCGCCCATAAGTTGATGGTTGCCATACGCCGTACCAGTTCACTCATTGAGCACTCGGTCAGCGTGACGGCCAGCATCGGTATCACCCTCTTGGACTATTCGACCAACGAGCAAAATGAGTATCTTCAGCAGGCGGATATGGCGCTATTTCAAGCCAAGGCGAGAGGCCGTGATACGCTGTGCTTTTTTGACCCCGATATGCAGGCAACGCTGTTAGCCTCAACGCGTCTGGAACGTGACTTGCGGCAGGCACAGGCGCTTAACCAGTGGCAGCTTTATTATCAGCCCCAAGTGGAAGTAAATGGAAAGACGACCGGGGTCGAGGCACTTTTGCGCTGGCAGCATCCCGAGCGGGGTCTTGTATCACCCGGGGACTTTATACCGCTGTTAGAGAGTACCGGCCTGATTATTGAAGTAGGTGCATGGGTGCTGGAGAGGGCCTGCTACCAGTTGGCGAGCTGGGCACAGCATGATCGGTTCTGCCACTTGACGATGTCGGTAAATATCAGCCCTCTGCAGTTTCACGATGCTGAGTTTATACCGCGTATCACGGCTATCTTTGAACGTACCCAAGCACCGCTTGACCGCTTAAAGCTTGAAGTGACAGAGTCGCTGTTTGTGGATGACCGCGACAGGGCCCGCGATAAAATGTTGTTCCTAAAAGCGCTGGGCGTTCGCCTCTCACTGGATGATTTTGGTACCGGTTATTCATCCCTTGCCTACCTGGCCCAACTACCCTTGGACCAACTGAAAATAGACCAGAGCTTTGTGCGCCAGGTGCTGACCAGTAGCGCGAATGCGGCGATTGTCGAGAGTACCATTGCGCTGGCAAAAAGCCTGAACCTGGAGGTGATCGCCGAAGGAGTCGAAACGCAGGCGCAGCAGGCGTGGTTATTCGCCCATGGCTGCCACGCCTATCAAGGTTATCTGTTTGGGCGCCCGGTCACCATCGACGCGTTGGAAGCGGAGCTTGATGTTTTTTGATATCAGCCGTTTTGATGAAATGGCGCGGGGGAGAGCATTGACGCAAGTGCCGTGATATCTGGCACCGTACTCGCCAGCGCTTCAGGGATAATGATTTCCAGCCGCGAGTCCTGCCGCCAGGCGCTACTTTCTACGTTTAGCGCACCATCAGCGCGGTTAAGCTGCTGCCAGCCGTTGGTCGTATGAAACACGCCTTTAATACGGGCATCACGGGGTAATTCACCTAAACATTGCGCCAGGCTGTCCAGGTCAAAGTGCTCGTCAGGGTGCCAGCGCAATCCCAGGCTTACATAGCCCAGCGCCACACCGGTTTCCTGCTGTGGTGCGCCTTTGGCTGGTGGAAAGTCAAAAAATCCGCCCTCCAAACCAGGGGGCGCGGTTAACGTGCGGTGCGCTTCCGGAACGGCCTGGTCGTGGGCAGGGCTTTGGCCACTGTGTGTTAATCGTTCAAGTGGCAGTTCGCCATTGGTAACCGGCTCGACCCATTTACGCGGCGGCCATAAGGCATTGGCAAACTGCTGCGCTGCCTGCTGCTGTTGATCGGTGGCCTGGTCCCATAAGGTGATGGCTACCGCATCGGCGATCGCCAACTGGTCCTGAAACGTTTCATGATTGAGCGCACGCGGATCATCCAGACGGCGTGGGTCCAGCGTGGCAATAATATCGCGCACATCAACGACAGCGTGAAAGGCCTCGCCGCGCAACAGGTCCAGCAAACCGGCGGGGTGGCCAAGTCCAGATGGCTCGATAATCACGCGGTCTGGCTTACTGCGTGCCAGCAGGTTAACAAGCGCTGCCTGCATCACAAAGGCGAGCTGGCAGCACAAACAGCCGCCAGGCAAGCCTTTAATAACGATATCGTCGCGTTGCTCAAACATCGCCTGGTCGATACCAATTTGACCGAACTCATTCACTAAAATGGCCCACGTTTCATGCGCAGGCTTTTGTTCAATCAGACGGTGAATGAGGGTGGTTTTACCACTTCCCAAAAAGCCGGTGATGATATGAACCGGCACTTTTGCCAACGCTGCCACGAGTTAACCCCCTGTCATATTCATAAAGCGAACAACCTGAATATCGCCGTCGGTGGTGAAATGGTGCCGCTCGGGTTTGAGCGGTAGCGCATTCACAATCGCCTCTTTAAGGCGCGGCATATCACCGGGATAGCGGCGCAGCACGGCGCGCAAGTCGACCGAGTGTTCGTTACCCAAACAGAGCAATAAACGGCCTTCTACCGTGACCCGCACGCGATTACAGGTGTCGCAGAAGTTGTGGCTGTGTGGCGATATAAAGCCAACCCGGCTGTCACTGTCGGCCATCTTAAAGTAGCGCGACGGGCCTGGCGTGGTTTCGGTGGTTGGGGTTAGCGTATAGCGCTTTTCAATCAGGGCCTGGACATCATCGCTTGAGTAGAAGGTTTCTGCGCGTGAGTGATCGGACACATCGCCCAGCGGCATCTCTTCAATAAAGCTGATATCCAGCCCTTCGTCACGCGCAAAGTCGACAAGGTCCAGCACCTCATCATCATTACGACCTTTTAAAATAACCGCATTTAACTTGATGCGGGTAAATCCGGCCTCTTTTGCCGCATGGATGCCGTCAATAACGCGTGTTAAATCGCCGGTGCGGGTGAGCTTTTTAAAGCGCTCCGGGTCCAGTGAATCCAGGCTGATATTGAGACGGCGCAGGCCACCTGCGTAAAGCCTTTGGGCATGTTTACGCAGGCTGGCGCCATTGGTGGTCATGGTGAAGTCGCTAAGCCCGGGCAACTGGCCAATGTCATCGACCAGCTGTTCTATGTCCCGGCGCACTAGGGGCTCACCACCGGTCAGGCGAATTTTTTCAACACCCAGTTCGGTAAAGGCCTGGGCGACCATGCTGATCTCTTCAAGGGTGAGCACTTGGGCACGCGGAAGAAACGTCATTTCCTCGCTCATGCAGTACACACAGCGAAAGTCACAGCGGTCGGTCACCGAGATGCGGACGTAGCTAACTCGGCGACCAAAGTCATCAATTAGTTGCTTAGTCATGGCCATCTCACCAGTGGTTGAATGCAGACTACCTCGCCAGCTTGTGCACCGTCCTGGTCTTCGGGTAGTTCGATCAGACAGTTAGCCGCGACCATCGAACTTAACATGCCGGACCCTTGAGCACCGGTCGTGCGTACGTGGAGCACACCTTGCGTATCGCTATGGTAAATGCCGCGCAAAAAATCAGTACGCTGGTAGCGGCTGTTAAGCACTTCATCTGCGACAGCGTAAAGCCTGGGTGGCGGAGTCATGGCGAATGCCTGCAAGTGATGGAGCAACGGCACGACAAACTGTGAAAAGGTTACCATGACAGCGACAGGGTTGCCGGGCAAGCCCACAAAGGGCGTACGCGACTCTCCCAGCCAGCCGCAGGCCAGTGGCCGCCCTGGGCGTAACGCAACGCGCCAAAACGTTAGTTGGCCCAGTTGTTCAAGGGCAGGCCGTGTAAAGTCAGCTTGCCCCGCCGATACACCGCCGCTGGTGAGTACCAGGTCGCTCACTTGGGCGGCGTGGGATAACGCCTTACGTATCGCCTGCTGATCATCGGGAAGAATACCCAGATCAATCACCTTAGCGCCCTGTTCGGTTAATAAACCCATCAAGGTAAACCGATTGGCATCATAAATGCGGGCATTCTCCAGCGGCTCGCCAGGCGCTGTCACTTCATCGCCGGTGGAAAACAGCGCCACCGTCGGTGGCCGGACCACGCAAACCTGTGCCACGCCGAGCGATGCCAGTAGCCCCATACTGGCAGCGTCCAAACGCGTTCCTTTTGGAAGCGCCAGGTTGCCCTTGAGAATATCTTCCCCGGCCAGGCGTACGTTCTGGCCACGCTTAACGCGCTCAGGGTTTGCGATGTGGAGGTGCTCGCCGTGCGTTGTTAACTGCTCCTGCATAATAACTGTATCGGTGCCCTCTGGTAGCGGGGCACCCGTGGTAATCCGCGCGCAAGCGCCTGGCGGCACGGCGCCCTGAAAACCATGCCCTGCCAAAGAGTGACCGATAAGCAGCCATTGGGATGGCTGTGTGTCTGGCCAGGCAAGGGCAATACCATCCATCGCGGCGTTGGTACCGGGCGGTACGTTGATCGGCGCCATAATATCGTGCGCCAAGCGGCGGCCATGGGCACGATGCAGGTCAATGACTTCATGGGCAAGCGGTCTTTCGATAAGCGTTGTCAGCGCTTGGCGGGCTTCTTCCACGCTTAGCATCTGGTCGCCAAGCTCAAAGCAGGAGAGCGTCATGGTACGTTCCTGGCGGATAGGCATTGCGCTTCCAAGCGGCTTTTCTCTTCGGCGGTATTGAGATTGGCGAAGGCGTCGAGACAGTCGGACATATCCACACGGCGCATATTATGACGTGCGTACCAGCGCTGAATTTTACGCTCGCCGCTTTTCAGGGCCGCCTGAAGATCATCCGCCAGTGTGGTGCGTATCAAGGCCACCGTAGGATGCAGATGCTGACCATCAAACGCCACGGCGATATCGGCGCTTTGTATGCCTGCCAGCATTCGTGCGACCAGGTTGTCCGGGAGAAGCGGCGTATCGCAAGGAGCTATCAATAGCCACGGCGTGTTTGCTGCGCGCAGCCCGCTATAAATGCCCATTAAAGGACCCTGGAAGCCTGACTCCGCATCACTGATCACACGCCCAAACAGGCGGTAGGCGTCAAGGTTACGGTTAGCGCTAATCAGCAATTCAGCAACCTGCCCTTCAAGCCTGGCCGCTGTGTGGGCAAACAGAGGTCGCCCAGCAAAGGGCTCCAGCCCCTTATCGCGCCCGCCCATGCGGCGGCCTTCGCCACCAGCGAGCACCATGCCGGTTAATGCGTGGGTCGTGATCATTGGCATGTCTCCTCTGGCCGATCAGCCTTGCCATTTCCAAGTGTAGATCCCTTGTCGCTATGATGGCGGCCAAGGGCCTTGCTTGTCTATGCGCTTGTCTATGCGTTAGATGCTTGATGGTAAGCACTATGACCCATATCAAACAGTGGGTTCGCCTGGCTACGTTATCGGGTGGAACAGCGCCTATAAGCGGTGTCTTTTGGTATGCTGCACGACAGTCACTTTTTATGAGGGAAACGCTAATGTCAGATTTTAACGAGTTTGATCAGGCTACTCGCACTGAGCTTGAGGCTGCTGCCTTTCGGCGTTTGCTGAGCCACCTGGACGATAACAAGGACGTACAGAATATCGACCTGATGATCCTGGCGGACTTTTGCCGTAACTGCCTTTCCAAATGGCTGGTGAGCGCAGCCGAAGAGCGAGGCGAGCGGCTTGATTACGAAGCCGCGCGCGAGTACGTCTACAAAATGCCCTACAGCGAGTGGAAAACGCACTATCAGGGCACTGCAACGCCTGAACAGTTGGCGGCGTTGGACGCTCGCCAAGCCAAGAAAAGCGGTCAGGAGTAGCGTTATGGAGCCGATGGTTGCCCTCAACATAGCCATACTGACGATTTCAGATACGCGCACCGAAGAGAATGACCGCTCCGGCCAGCAGTTGGTCGAGAGTTTGACCGCCGCCGGCCATCGGCTCGCCGATAAGCGTATCGTGGCTGACGATATCTACCAGATTCGCGCTATCGTGGCCCAGTGGATTGCTGACGCCGGAGTGCAGGTGGTTATTACCACCGGCGGCACCGGCTTTACCGGGCGTGATTCCACACCGGAAGCCATTTCGGTACTGCTGGATAAGCATATCGAAGGATTTGGCGAGCGTTTTCGCCAGTTAAGCGGTGAGGAAATTGGCAGCTCCACCATTCAAAGCCGCTGCCTGGGTGGCTTGGCGAATGCCACGGTCATCTTCTGTCTGCCCGGCTCAACCGGTGCATGCCGTACGGGCTGGGAAGGCATTTTGAAAGAGCAACTCGATAGCCGCCACAAACCGTGCAATTTTGCCAACCTGGTGATCCCCGGGCGAGGTCAGCATGGCTGATTTGCAGCCGACTGATTTGCAAACAGCTGATTTGCAACCAGTAAGCGCCGCGCTTGAAGCGCTGCTGGCTGGCGTGAGTCCCGTCAGTGCGGAAGAAGCCGCCTTGGACGCCGCTGGCGGGCGGGTGCTGGCTGACGACGTGATGGCAGCGCTTAACGTCCCGCCCTTTGATAACAGTGCGATGGATGGCTATGCGTTGCGCACAAGCGATGCGGGTCGGTGGCTGCCCATCAGCCAGCGCATTGCGGCAGGAACGCAGGTAGCGCCGCTGGCCCCCGGTAGCTGTGCACGCATCTTTACCGGTGGCGAATTGCCAGCAGGCGCGGACTGCGTCGTCATGCAGGAGCGCGTTAGCGTTGAGGCAGGCAAGGCCTTGATACCGGACAATATTCCGCCTGACGATAATGTACGCCGCCAAGGGCGGGATGTGCGTGTGGGCGACTGTTTGCTCAACAAAGGGCTGCGTCTGGAAGCGGCCGCGTTGGGGCACTTAGCGGGGCAGGGCATTACCCAGGTAAGCGTACGCCGCCGCCCTAAGGTTGCCCTGCTCTCGACCGGCGATGAAATCGTCGACCCCGGCACGCCGCTGGCACCGGGGCAGATCTACAACTCCAACCGGCCCATGTTAAAGCGCCTGCTTGAGCGCTTTGGCGCTGACGTGGTGCAGGTCGTTAGTGTGCCGGATGACTACGCTCAAACGGTGGCACTATTAACCCAGGCCGCCGCTGACGCCGATGTCGTGGTAAGCACTGGCGGTGTCAGTGTGGGGGAAGAAGACCACGTTAAGGCCGCGCTTGATGCCTTGGGCGAGCTGGATTTATGGCGCTTGGCCATACGCCCAGGCAAGCCCTTGGCGCTAGGCCGCTTGCCTCGCGCTGACGGCAGTGAGGCAAGGTTTGTGGGTTTGCCGGGCAACCCGGTTTCGGGATTTGTGGGGGCCTGGCTATTTTTGCGCCCGCTCATGGGGGCGTTGTTGGCTTGCCCAGCACTGAAGGCATTGCCAACGTTAACCGCAACGGCGAATTTTGAGACCTCGACCGGACCGCGCCAGCACTATATGCGCGTAACGCTTAATTTTGCACCTTCCGGTATAACGGCCCAGGCCTTTGCTGACCAGAACTCCGGCGTATTGTCGTCGTGTATTGAGGCCGATGCCTTGGCGGTTATTCCTCCCCATCATCAGGTAACGCCAGGCGATACCATTAGCTGCTTATGGTTGGCGGAGTAAGCAGGCGTGTTCTCCTGACCGTTAAACAATGGCGTGGGGCACAAAGCAGGATGAATCCTTGGTAATTCGCCCTACGTCTTCCCGCACGCCGATCCCGCAAGCACGATCACCCACCACCCAACTGCCGATTAACGCGTGATGTTCGCCAAAGCGCGGCATGGGGTGGTAGGCCTGGCGAATCCAGGGGCTGTCCGTATAGGGGCCATCCACTGCCTCACGCTGCCCCTCTGGCGTTAACAGTTCAATATTGCTGCCTTCGCGTGAAAAGAACGGCTTGCGTACCCAGCCGGGCGGCAGCGGTGAAGGCGAGCGCTCTTCAAAATAGGCAGGTAGCAAATTAGGGTGGCCCTTAAAGTGCTCCCACAGCAGGGGCAGAATGCCCTTGTTAGACAGAATCGCCTTCCACGGTGGTTCAAACCAGTGGGTGTGCAACTGGGGAATCTTTTCGCCAAACGCATCGTCGGCCAACTCTTCCCAAGGGTAGAGTTTAAACAGTGCCTGAATGGGCTGATTATCCAGGTCAACAAAGTAGTCGCCGTCGCGCTGGTAGCCAATATCTTCGGTATAAATGAAGGGCGCTTTTAAACCGGCCTGAACGGCTACATCCTGCAGGTAGTGTACGGTTGCACGCTCTTCGTCATTATCCTTGATGCATGAAAAGTACATCTCGGCGCTGCCCAACCGGTCGCCAATATGCGCCATCGCGTTGATCAGGCGCTCCTGAATGGAATTATATTGGTCAGCGTGGCGCGGGATGATGCCCTGTTGGATGGCCTGCTCAAGCCATACCCACTGGAAAAAGCCCGCTTCATACAGTGAGGTGGGCGTATCGTAGTTAAGCTCAAGCAGCTTGGCGTGGCCCTGGCCTGAATAAGCAAAGTCCATTCGCCCATAAAGGTGTGGCTGACCAGACACCCAGGAGTCGTGAATGGTGTCCCACATGAACTCCGGCAGCGCCAGGCGTTGCATCAGCGCATTGGAGTGACAGACACGGTCAACAAGCTCCATGCACATTTCATGCAGCTCTTCGGTAGGCGCCTCAATATCCCGCTCTATTTGATCCAGTGAGAACTGGTAGTAGGCGCTCTCTTTCCAGTAGGGTTCGCCGCCGATGGTATGAAAATGAAACCCCAGCTCGTGGGCCAGGGTTTTCCAGTTGGCGCGTTCTGCAACATCAACTCTAAGCATGGGGATTTCCGAGGTACATCACGAGCCCCAGCCGCCGCGAGCGGATGAGCGAGAACCGAAGCCGCTACGCTGCGTGGCCTGGCGGTTCTGAGTCGCCGTGGTACGCAGGGCCTGGTGGCGCTGATTGACACGCTGGCTGGCCTGGTTAGTGGCGGTATTCCAGTTGCCCTGGTTCTGACGATTGCGGTAAACCGGTTCTTGGTATACTCCCCGGTTGGTCGCACCGTGGCTGGTGCGCGACATCATGTTACCCACCATGTAACCCATCATGGCGGGCATAAACCAGCCACCGCCGCTGCTGCCGGTGGCCGCCTGCGACTGCTGTTCGGTGGGGGCCGTGCAGGCTCCTTCACCGTGTTCAGCCTCACACTCTTCAAGCGTATTGAAGCGGGGGACTTCTTTAATGGACGCCTCGTAGGCATCTTCACAGGCGCTGCGGGTATATACATCGGCGGCCACGCACTCATCAACACTCTGGTAGCTGCGTGGGCTGTCAAAGCTTACATCGGTCGTTTGCTCTGGCTGGCCACACGCCGTTAGCCCGAATGCGCTGGCGCCCATCATCGCAAGCGAGAGGCGGGCGCTGCGTTTGCGTCGCGGCAGGTGTGGGGTCTGATCGTTATGTGCCATCGTTAAACTCCTTACCACGTCATCGAGGCGGCATTAATCAGGCCAACTGCAATGGAGACACTACCCGCCAGAATACCGTAAGCCATATGACCTTCAGTGATATGCAGTGACAGGCTTTCTCCCTGATTCTTCAGCACCATCTTCAGACCAAAGAAAGCCGCCAGTTGAACACCAAACGCGATGATGCCCCACAAGATGAAATCGATGAAACTGATGGAGTTGGCCATAGCGCTGTAGAGCGGCAGTGTAAAACCGACGATAGAACCCGCATAGGCCGTGGCCGCCGCAGCATTACCTTCGCGAATTAACGTCCACTCGTGGTGGGGCGTGATACGGCTATAACAGTACATAAACGCAACGAGAAGCACGAGTGCGCCGATCAGATAGCCCAAAAAGTGGGGTAAGCCTTGTAAATACTGCATGTATAAAATCTTCCTTGGTTGAGAGTCAACGTTGTGGTGATGGCGTGTGTTGGGGCTTGCCGCGTTTAAATAGCATCAATATCGACCGATGTAACATCAACACCGAGATTTTGTACCAGCATAAACCCACCCTCACCGTCATCTTCTGCATTCAGCAATACATATTCCATGCGTTCGGAGTCTTCAATAGGGCGCTCGTACAGCATGGCATGGTGGGTAACGCTGCGCGTCATGACGCTTTCGGTGGTCATTACCTGCTCTTCAAGCACGACGGGCGGCGACCAAAGGCTCGCTTCATCGCCCCACACACGCTGAAACTGGCAGGTGCGCTCGGAAGCATCGGTCGCCTCGACAGCAATCGTTTGTGCACCCAGCTGGCCTGCCTTTTTATCGCTTGCGTTGATCAGCGCATCGAACTCGATATCCGACAAATGTGTCACACGATAAAAATCAAACAGCTTGTACTCAATCACGCGCTGGTTTTCGACGTTGGCTTGCAGCCACGTATCGTTATCCAGATAAAAGCGTACCAAGTGGGCGCCCTGGCCAAGGTCGATATGCCCTACGGCCGCAACATGATGATAGGGCGTGCTGTCCCACCCAAAGAGTGCATCGGAATAGGCGCTTAACTCAGCCAACTGAATGTTGACGCGCCCATCCAGACGCAGCCCTGCAAAATCTTCTTGTGACATCCCGGTCGGCAGGCCAGCAGTGAAGGTGGATGCGTTTTCTGCCGCAGGGTTCGCCGCCTCATTGGAAGTGCCGAACAGGGCCTTAAGTGTCTTGAACATTCGAGAAGCCTCCAAAGGGCAAGCCGATAGCGCGAATCGTTGGTGCAGAATCAATATGGCTCAGTGACGTGCAGGCCCGCCGGTGGGCGGGCGCTGTGCCACGTTTACGCTTGTGGAGTATTTTTCTTGGCTTTCAGACGTGCCAGCACGTCTTCGGCTTTGCGCTCATTGGCGCCAATACCCGCCGCTTTCAGGCGTGCATCCAGTGATGAACCGCTCTCTTCGGCAGCCATTTGGTCGGCCGCCTGCATCTGGGCTGAGTTAAGCTGCTGGCGCTCACGGATCCGGTCAAGAGACTCCATCGCACTACCCATAGCGCTATTTTGCCCGGAGTGGCGCGCCGCTACGGCAGACTGAGCCTTCTGTGCAGACTCTGTCGCTTTTACCACGCTCACCTGCTGTTTTAGCTGGCGCAGCTGATTTTCCGTATTGCGAATGGCTCCGCGCAGGCTTTCAATGCTGGCGTCGTAC
Organism: Halomonas sp. 111; assembly: GCF_052379685.1. Lineage (NCBI taxonomy): Bacteria > Pseudomonadati > Pseudomonadota > Gammaproteobacteria > Oceanospirillales > Halomonadaceae > Halomonas > Halomonas sp. 111. Next base: position 82,062 of record NZ_JBQSYV010000010.1, on the reverse strand, counting down.
TCGCTGACGATGCTGCGCTCGGCGTCCAGCTCATCTTGCATGCTGACCATGCGCTCGGCAACTTCGACCGCTAACGCTTCTTCGCCTTTATCCAGCGCGGCTTCAGCGCTCTGCTCAAGCTCGGCAATTTTGCTTTCCAGGGTATCTGCCTTGTTACTGTTCAGCTGGCGTTGACCCATTAAGCGCGCAAGTTCGGTTTTGGACTGTTTCAGGTGATTTTCAGAATCACGGATTTCCTGGTCCAAAATGCGCAGCGCTTGAGAGTCAACGACGGCCTGGCCGGTCTCATTCGCTTTACCACGTAACGCCGTCATGATTTTGCTTAACATAAAGTTGCTCCTAAACGCGTATTAAGAAAAGTGATCGTGAATTAAGTCGGCGACTTCCATGGCTGCGCTGGCCGTGGCATGTAATTCAGCACAAATAGACACCAGCTTTGAATCGCCAAACAGCTGCCCGTAGGCCACGTAAAAATCTCGATTATCGATGGATACGATACCGATAGAGGCAAGCGGAAGCGCAAGGCCCTGGCGCAGTAACACGTCGTTAAGCTCAGCCGGATTCGATACGCTGTCCAGCGGGGCAATGGCGGTCATAGCAATCCACTCATTGTCGCTGCGCGAAAGCGTTAAGGTTAAATTGCCGTAATCGTGAAGCTCCCAAATCAACGTTTGGTTGGCTTCATCTAAACTAACATTGGCCGCTGGCCACTCCAGTTCAACGGCTTCTTCCTGTGCGGAGGCATCGTTAATAACGCGATAGAGTTCGGCTGCCGAGAAAGCACCCGTTTCATTATGAGTAATCAAAGCAGCAAGCTCCTTATGCAAAATGAAGGTTATGTTAGCACTGACAATTCATCATCTTCTAATAACGCACTATCGCATTTGAGTAAAAGGCTACGCTAACACGCTGCGCGCCTGGATGTTTCACTATCAACAGCGCTGCTTGAGCGAGCCTATTTAAGACCCTCAGGCAGGAGAGGAGTTCTCCGTTAAGCGTACGATAAAAGGAGTCGATAACATGGATAAGGATAGTCAACCGCCCAGTTACGCTTCAGCAGCAGGCTGAGGTGCTACTGCTTACGTTATCTCCGTGAGCTTGTTTTAATGTAGGAGTGTTGGAAAGCTACTCGAATGTATATCAAGACGTATGATATATATTTCGCTAGTGGTGGAAGATGTTAAGCGTCACGTTCCGGCCCTGAAGACAGTAAGGCGGTCGGTCGCTCTTATAAATAAAAGGGGTGGGAAACAGATGGCTGAGAGCAAACGTTCCAACGCTCAACGGCTTAGGGACTCGTTGGAAGATGACATTATTAATGGACGGCGGGTGCCAGGTGAACGGCTCGACCCGGACGAGCTAGGGCGAACGTTTAATGTTTCTCGCACGCCCGTGCGTGAAGCCTTCCAGCAGCTGGTGGCTAGCGGTTTGGTCACCGTATCACCGAAAAAAGGCACCTTTGTGGCCAAGGTCGGCATCGACCAGTTAATCGAGATGTTTGAAGTCATGGCCGAGCTTGAGGGCATGTGCGGGCGCCTGGCGGCCCGACGCATTAGTGACCCGGAGCTGGCAGAGCTTCAGGCGGCCCATAAACGCTGTGAAGCAGCGGCACACGCGGGCGATACGGACGAGTACTACTACGAAAACGAAGCGTTTCATGACTGCATCTATGCGGCGAGCCACAATACGTTTCTAGCCAGCGAAGCTCGTCAGCTAAAACAGCGCTTAAAGCCCTATCGTCGCCTGCAATTGCAGGTTCGCCAGCGCATGCATAACTCCTTGAGCGAGCACCAGACCATTGTCGATGCCATTACCCAAGGCGATGCTGCTCTGGCTGAGCAGGCGCTATGCGACCACGTGCTGATTCAAGGCGAGCGATTCAGTGACTTTGTGGCCAGCGTGCGCCGTATGGAAGCGCCGATCAGCCAGCCGGGGTAGGTAATGTCCGTATTGGTGGGGTAATGGTCCTTGCCGACACGTCGAACTCGGCGGAAACTCTCACTATTAACGATCTGGAGAGAGAACGTGACGCGCCATATTGCCTTATTGGCTTACCCCGATTGTCAGCTGTTGGATGTCAGTGGCCCCTGGCAGGTGTTTGCCAGCGCCAACGCATTAACCCCGAAACCCCTATACCGCTTAACCCTGGTCGCCGATGCGCCTGGGCCGGTAATGACCAATGGCGGCCTGGCGGTGTACGCCAGCCACACCTATGCCGAACTTTCCCAGCGGCTGCCTTTGGATACGTTACTTATTGCAGGTGGCAGCGGTGTAATGGCGTTACGCCAAGACCCGCACGTGCTGGCTCTTTTACGTGAGCTGGCGCCTCACGTGCGCCGGTTAGGCTCTATCTGCTCAGGGGCTTTCTTGCTTGCTGCCGCCGGACTTTTAGATGGCCAGCGCGTCACTACCCATTGGCGCCACGCCGACCAGCTTGCCGAGGAGTACCCCGCGCTTAATGTTGAGCCCGATGCGCTGTATATTCAAAGCGGTGATCACTACACCAGCGCCGGGATAACGGCCGGTATCGATCTGGCGCTTTCGCTGGTAGAAGCCGACCACGGCGCTGCCCTTGCCGGGCAGGTAGCACGAGAACTGGTGATGTTTCTGCATCGCCCCGGCGGGCAGTCGCAGTTCAGCGAACTTCTACGCTGCCAGCAAGATGCTGGCCCGTTGCGTCGTTTGCTGGATCATCTGCATGCCGACCCAGGCGGGGCACATTCGCTGGAAAGTATGGCGGCCTTAATGGCCGTATCACCACGTCATCTTACCCGGCTATTCAAGCGCCACTTAACCACGACGCCGGTTACTTATTTGACCCAGCTACGCTTGGAGCAGGCGCGTTTGGCGCTGCTGGATGGGCATCAAACGGTATCGCTTGAGCGGTTAGCTGAGCGTTGGCGTTTGGGCGGCGCCGAGCAGCTGCGCCGCCAGTTTCAACGTTACTACGGTGTTTCCCCTTCTGTGTATCGTCAGCGCTTCGGCGCGGCGGCTAAATCTGCCCTTGCGTCTACCCTCACGCCTACTCTTGGGTCTACGCTTTTGGAGCCATCGCCATGCCAATAACCGTTACGCTGTTATCGCTGTGCCAAGCGCTGTTGGTCAGCGGTAATATCCTGCTGATCGCCGTGTCGCCCCTCATTGGTGCCTCGCTGGCACCTACCGCCAACTGGGCCACTGTGCCGGTGGCCAGCCAGTGGCTGGGGCTAATGTGTGCCACCATTCCCGCCTCGCTGATCATGGGGCGGCTGGGGCGCAAACGCGGGTTTGTGTTGGGCAATCTTATTGGCTTGATAGGTACGGCCGTGGCCATTTTGGCGCTACGTCAGCAAAGCTTTGGACTGTTCCTGCTGGCGACCTGGCTAATTGGTATCGGCATTGGCTTTGGGCAGCTCTACCGCTTTGCAGCCCTTGAAGCATCCCCCACGGCACTGCGCGATAAAGCGCTTGGTTTAGTGATGGGCGGTGGAGTGGTAGCGGCATTTGCAGGCCCGTGGCTTGCCCGCTTTAGTCGTGAGCTGAGCGAGACGCCGTTTTTGGGCAGCTTTGTCGGGCTCGGCGTGCTGTATGTGTTGGCACTTGGCATATTGCTTTGTACGCGGTTGCCGGTCGCTTTTGTGCAGGTAGTAGAGGGTGAGAAAAAGCCCTTGCCCGCTATCCTGCGCCAGCCCGGTTTTCTACTGGCCGTTAGCGCGGCGGCCATTGGCTACGGCGTGATGAATCTGGCCATGACCGCCACACCGCTGGCGATGGAAGGGGCCGGGCACAACTTTAACCATGTCGCCACCACTATTCAGTGGCATGTGGTTGCCATGTTCTTGCCCTCATTTTTTACCGGCCATTTGACGGCCCGTTTTGGTGCCCCACGCATGATTAGCGCTGGCTGCTTGCTGCTGGTGGCAAGCGCAATTGCTGCACAGTTTGATGCCGGGCTAGCGGGCTTTAATGTTGCGTTGATCCTGCTGGGGCTTGGTTGGAATTTCACTTTCCTGCCCGCTACCGGGTTATTGACGCAAAGCTATCAACCGGCAGACAAGGCGCGCACTCAAGCGGCCAACGAGTTTCTGGTATTCGGTACGGCGGCCTTGACAGCGCTACTGGCGGGGCCGTTGGTTAACACCCTGGGCTGGGCGATGCTCAATGCGCTGCTGATTCCTGTCTCGTTACTGCCTATGGTGCTGCTGGCATGGCAGCGGCGGCCAAACGCGCCTCTGCTTTCTTAAGATGTTATAACATAGTCATGTTTTTTATTTGTTACGTCAGGTGGTTGAATGATTGCTAAACGGGAACGCGGCAAGCTGGAGCGCCAGCTTGTTGCCTCGCTGACTGAAGTCTGTGAGCAGGCCAAGGCCGAGGTGGTTGGGTTCGTCTGGTTAACTCACTGCGTGGACTACCAACACTTCCCCGAAAGCCTGGTGGTTATCTGGGTATTTGATACCGATGCCCATTTAGCCTCAGCGCTAAAGGGCGAAGCCAAACAGCGCCTGCATGATTTCACGGCCAGCGCTTTGGACGAGGCGGGTGTGGCGCTGGATAGCATCACACCGCACATCGACTTCGATAGTGAACAGGCGTGCCAGCGCGCCCATGGCGGTGACTGGCAGCGTCGTCTGCGCGCGCGAAGTGTGAGGCACTGATGGCCAAGAAAATCGAAAGTCCTTGCATATCCGCCTGCCAGTTGAAGGGCGGCATGTGCACCGGCTGCGGGCGAAGCATAGAAGAAATTCGCCACTGGAAATCCATGAAGCGGCCCGAAAAAATCGCCACCATCAAGAGGGCCGAACAGCGTTACAAGAAGCTCAACAAGTAACGGGCGTTAGGAAAATATCGTTCGGGCGGCGTTTGGTTAAAAATCACCTGGGGCGCATTGCAGGCAGGTAAGGCCTAGAGCGCGCCACTGGGCGACGACTGCATCGCGGTCGTCCAGCACCAGCCAGGGCTCGAAACCGTCTTCACGCATGGTGCTGAGCAGGGCTTCTTTGACGGCTTCGTCATCCACGTGGTCATGGCCATCCGGGCGCAGGTACATGGCGTCAAACGGGATCGCGTTGCGCGTCAGCCACTCATGGGTATGTTCGCGGTGAGTGTCCGGGCGGCCGCTGCAAATGATGATCTGCTGCCCCTGGGCTTTCAATAATTTCACCAACCGGGCGACCGGTTCGATCACCGGCGCTTCGGCCATATGCGCAAAGAAGGGATCCCACTGTTTGGCGGGGCCTAATACCCATTCGTGTACTTTTGTGGGGTGAAATTCAGCTAACGTACCGTCAACATCGACAATCACGGCGTGGGTCATGCAAGGCTCCTGCTATTCAAGGTGTTGGCATTTAAAACGTGCGTATTCAAGGCGTGAGTATTTAAGAACAGGGTCTTTTGCGTGGCGAGGCGCGCACCCAGTAACGTGCGCCAAGCGTCGAGCGCGGGTTCGGGTAAGGGGGTAAATAGCGGCACGACACGTTCGGCCTTTACCTGGTCGGCAAGCTCGACCAGATGCGAGGCGCGCAGATGTACGTTCCAGCGCTGCCAGAGGATGTCACCAGCGGCAAGCTCGGCGCAGCGCGAAGGCGTCAGGTAACCGGTGTGCAGCAGGTGAAAGCCTGGCCACATGGCCGCCGTATCACCCCGGTCGCTAATCAGCTTGAGGCTTGGCTGGGAGGCATCGGAGCGCGCCAGAAGCGCTTCTATTCTTTTATCCGCATGGGAGCGGCGAAGTGTTGCGGGGAGCGCCAGCAGGGTTTGTAGATTGGCGCGAATAATCGGGTCAATAGCAAGCGAAAGCCCGCGAGCGTCCGCTTCTTCGGCTAGCCAAAGTGCCATCTCAAGCGCTCGGCCTGATTCAGGCACCGGGAAAACCAGTGGGCGGCTCAAGTGTTCGCTGATGGCGTCCACACATGCCTGCTGGGGCTGATCGTAGGTGCCGTAGGACGCATCAAGCAGTGCCATACGCGCCGGTGGCGGCGTATCAAACGGAAATAGCCGGGACTCAAAGCAGGCGTCGCCGCTGTAGAAAATGCCGCCCTCGACATCCAGGTGAATCCAAACCCCGCCCAACGAATGGCCCGCCTGCCCGGTAGTCACCGTAATACCGGCAATTTGGCAGGAGCCGCGTTCAGGCAGCGGCTGCCAGGCGCGCCCGTTGGGAAGTGCCTGAGCCACTAGAGGTGTGCAGTAAAGCGGTAGCGTAGCGGGTAGCTCGCTGACGCCGCCAATATGATCGATATGGTCGTGACTGATAATCACCGCATCGACATCAAGCCCGCGCGCCCAGGTAATTGGCTCGCCTGGGTGCAGTGCGCCGCCGGCATCCAACAGAAGCCGCTTGCCGTTGGCTTCCACCACAATGGCTGCGGGGCCTTTATCGCCCAGGCCGCTCAATATATTGATGCTGGCACTCATTGGTCTGGCTCCAGACACCAGCCTTCCAATAGCGTTAGCGCCACTTGCTGGCCCTCTTTCAAGGCGTGGGGATGATAGGCGAGCAGCGTTTCGCCGCCCGTCATGCGCAGGTGAATCTCATAGCGCTCGCCACGAAAGGTCTGGCGCTCGACGCGGGCGGTTAAATCCTGCTGGGTGGGCGCTTCGGGGTGCACCCGAATATGCTCCGGGCGCACCAGCACTGCCTGGTGACGCTGGACAGCGGGAGACGTCAGCCCCTGCATCAGTTCATGACCACTAACGCGCCTGCCCGGTGCGCCGGTGCTTATCATCAACTGGCTGCCCTGGCCGATAAAACTTGCTACCCAGGACGTGCGCGGCTCGCGGTAGAGCGTTTCGGGCGTGGCCCACTGCACCAGCTTGCCCGCCTGCATCACCGCGATACGGTCGGCCAGCGCCATGGCTTCGCTTTGGTCGTGGGTGACGTAGACCATGGTGGCCTCGGTGCGGCGATGAAAATCTGCAAAGCTGTGCTCCATGGACGCGCGCAGGTGGCGGTCCAGGTTCGCCAATGGCTCATCCAGAAGTACCACTGACGGGTTGGTGACCAGGCAGCGGGCGAGTGCCACGCGCTGGCGCTGGCCGCCGCTCAGGTCCTGGGGCGTGCGCTGGGCGTAGGGCTCAAGCGCCACCAGGGCAAGCGCCTGCTCGACGCGTCGTTGATAATCTGCTCCGCGCACACCGCGAAGCTTGAGTGGGTAGCCGACGTTATCGGCCACGCTCATATGCGGCCACAGCGCGTAGGATTGAAACACCATGGCCATATTGCGCTGCTCGGGGAGCACGTGGTGCTGCTCGCTCGCCAGAAGCTGGTTGCCCAGATGGATTTCGCCGCCGCTTACCTGCTCGAAACCGGCCAGCATACGCAGCATGGTGGTTTTGCCACAGCCGCTGGGGCCGAGCAGGGCGACGAATTCACCCGGCTCAACCGTTAATGAAAGCCCATCCACGGCTTTGTGTTCGCCAAACTGCTTGGTGACTTGCTTAAGGGTTAGCCCTGCCATGGCACGACTCCTTTGGGTAAACGCGGGGCCAGAAGGCTAAGCGACAGCATGAGTGAAGCGACCATCAGCACGACCAGCACGGACACCGCTGAGGCCAGAACGCTTTCGCCGCCTTCATCAAGGTTGAAAATCAGCACGCCCAGGGTTTCGTTACCGGCGCTCCATAGCAGTGCCGAGACGGTCAGCTCGTTGACAGCCAGCAGAAACACCAAAAGCCCACCGGCAAACAGCGCAGGTGCAATCAGCGGCATCACGATAGTGGAAAGGCGGCGCCACGGGCCGGCACCGGCGAGCTGGGCGGCTTCTTCAAGGGAAGGGTCAAGCTGTGCCAGGCTTGCGCTGACCGGTTTGAGGCACACCACCAGAAAACGTGCCAGATAGGCCACGAAGATCAGCCCCAACGTGCCGTAAAGTGCGACGTTGATAATGGGCAGTGGGCGCACGAACAGCAGAATGCAGGCAATTGCGAGTACCACGCCGGGCAGGGCGTAAGGCAGCTCGATAATACTCAGCGTCAGATTTTGCAGGCGCGCTGGAAGCCGCTGAAGGCGATAGGCCAGCGGCAGGCTGCACAGCATGAGCACCACGGCTGCGCCACCGGCAAGCCAGAAGCTATTGCGCATGGCACGCCACGTGGCGCCCTGGCGGCCAATCACTTCATGGTAGGCGTTCAACGTGGCGGTATCGGCGTTGAGCGGTACGCCCATGGCCGGCACCAGCGAGCTGACTACCAGCGCCACCAGAGGCGCGACAAGAATGACCAGCAACACGCTGACCAGTAGCGCCGTGACCAGCGAGCGAAAGCGGCCGAGTGAGAAATCATGGGCGCGCCCGCTATGCCCCACCAGCCCGAAACGGCTGCGGCCCATCCAGTGTTGCTGAAGCGCCACACCCGCCAGCGCCAGCACGCCGATCAGCAGCGAAAGGGCGGCCATCTCAGCCAGTACGCCGGTGCCAAAACTGGCCATGCGCTGATAAATCAGCGTAGGCAGTACGTAGTAGCTTGCTGGAATGCCCAGCATGGCCGGGATGCCAAAGTTACCCAGGCTTGAGATAAACGCCATGGCGGCACCGGCCACCAGGCCGCTTCTCGTCACGGGCAGAACAATATGCCGCCATACCTGATTCTGCCGGGCGCCGCTAATGCGGGCGGCTTCGACTAGTTCGCGGGGTAGAGAAAGTAGCGAGGTGCGCAGCGCCAGAAACACCAGCGGGGCGCTTTGAATACCTAACAGCAGGGCGATGCCTTCCGCCGAGTAGAGCGGCTGCGGGCTGCCCAACGGCGGCGCCATGCCGATGCTTTTTAATAGCGGGCTTGCCGGGCCAAATAGCTGTAACCAGCTAAGTGCCGTGACCTGGGGCGGAATCATCATCGGCAACATAAAACAGAACACCAGCCATGCCTTGCCGCGAATGTCGGTGAGGGTAATCACGAACGCAAACAGGCTGCCCAGCGCAAGGGCAATCAGCATGCCCAGCCCCGAGGTATACAGGCTGTGCCACAGCGCTCGCCAGGTACTCGCAGACTGGAGCACACGCCATAGCGGCGCGTTGCCCCCTTGGGTCAGGTCGCTTAACGCTTCAACCAGCAGGCGCAGGCTAGGCGCCAGGCTCAGCAGGACGACGGTAAGTGTCAAAAGGGTAAGCAGCCAGCGATGCTGGCTGCCTTGAGTAAGACTCGGTGACATGATCAGCCGCCGAACAGGTCGCTAAAACGCTGCTTCAGGGCTTCTTCCTGCTCAAGCGCTTGGGCGATATCAACAGGCATCAGCTCGATGGTGTCGCGGGCGGGGAAGCCTTCCGGTGGTGTAACACCCGGGTGGGCAGGCAGATAACCCTGCTCGCTGACCAACTGCTGACCCTCTTCCGAGAGTACGAAATCGACAAACTTCTGCGCCGCGTCGACGTTCTTGGCACCAGCCATAATGGCGACGGGTTCAGTGACCGCGCTCACACCCTCTTCAGGGAAGACAAACTCGACCGGCGAGCCTTTGGCCGCTTCGCGGATGGGCAGGAAATCCACCACGATGCCGTAAGGCTTGGTGCCCGCTGCCACTGCGTTGAACACCCCGCCGTTGCCACCCTGGGCCTCGGTGCGGTTGTCATGCAGGGCATCGTAATAGCTTTCCCCCAGCTCGGAGTTCTCGCTAATCGCTGCCATATGAATCAGTGCAGCACCTGAGTAAAGCGGGCTTGGCATGGTCACTAAGCCTTCATATTCAGGCTTGAGCAGGTCCTGCCAGCTTTGCGGCTGCTCGTCAGCGCCGGTGTTATACACGATGCCGGTAGTGATCAGTTTGGTGCCGTAGTAGAAGCCTTCGGGGTCAAAAAGCTCGGCATCAAAGGCTTCACGATTAGGGCTCAAATACGCCTGAAGCTGGTCTTCCTGCTTTAACGACTCCATGGTCATGCTGTCGGCGATCAGCAGCACATCCGGGTTACTGACCCCGGCGGAAAGCTCGGAGCGCAGTCGGGTCATCAATCGCGTGGTGCCGTCGCGTACCCACTCCACCTCAATATCCGGATAGGCTGCCTGGAAGGCATCGACCGTTTGCTGGGCGTCGCTGTTGGGCTGGCTGGTGTAGAGCACGAGCTTGTCGTCGGCAACGGCGTTTGCCGAAAGAGCCAAACTTGCCATCGTGGTGGTAAGAGCAATGGCGGTGCAGAGTGAGCGCTTAAGCATCAGAAAGTCTCCAGTGAGTTGACCCTCCTCACACTACTGTCATCACCTTACAACATCGTGACACTACCCTTTCGTTTGAAGGAGGAGAGCTTTCGTAAGCATCGGAAAGTCTTTCGTTAATAAAAAAGAGGGGAGATGAGAGCAGAATGAAAGGCTTAAACGAGCGTCGCCGAGCGCTGCTTGAGCGGGTGCGCCAGGAGGGGCGCCATTCGCTAGAGGCGCTGGCTGATCAGTTTGGGGTATCCGTACAAACGCTGCGCGGCGATATTCGCTTTCTTGCCGAAAAGGGCATGGTGCTGCGGCGCCACGGCGAGGTACTGCCGTTTCCCGACCGCGAAAATATCGACTACGACCAGCGCCAGATCGTCAACGAAGCTGGAAAACACCATATTGCCCGCCAGGCCGCTTCATTGATTCAGCCTCATCAGTCGCTGTTTCTAGGCACCGGCACCACCGTTGAGCAGCTGGCTGACGCGCTGCACGACAAACAGGGCCTGCATATCATGACCAATAATCTTCACGCGCTTATCAGGCTATCTGCGCTGGAGTGTGAGCTGGTGGTGGCAGGCGGCCGGGTGCGCCGCCGCGACCAGGACGTGATTGGCGGCGACGCGTGGCGCTTTTTTCAACGCTACCGAGCGGATGTAGGTATTGTTTCGGTAGGCGGCATGGATGCTCACGGCAACCTTTTCGACTATAACGACGATGAGGTCATGGCGCGTGAAGCGCTGTTGGCCAATGCGGCTTTGCGCGTTCTGGTGTTGGATAGCACCAAGTTTGATTTACCGCTGCGCTGTACGGCGGGACAACTAGCCGATTATGACGCGGTGATTACCGACGTGGCGCTCCCTGACCGATTGCGCAGCCCTCTTGCCGCACAGGGCGTTAGGTTTTTGATATGAGCAGTTTGATATGAACAGTTTGATATGAGCAGGTATAAGTGGTCGGCGAGGTAGCCGCAGCCGCGGGTATCTATTTGACATTGGCTCTCAGGTAATGACAAATACCCCAAAAATTGGCTTGAGGAGCACGCTGTGGAAAACGGTCAATCAGAAGCGACCTTGCGTTATGAAGCGCTATCCGTCGATACGCTGGCAACGCGGCTGGGTGATGTACACGAAGTCGCCAGCCGTGTTGGTGGCGACCCCGCGAGCTGGGAAATTTGTGAGGTGGGCGATGGCAACCTGAATCTGGTGTTTATCGTGACGGGTACCACGGGCAGTGTGGTGGTTAAGCAGGCGCTGCCCTATGTTCGTATGGTGGGCGAAAGCTGGCCGCTGCCGCTTTACCGAGCCCATTTTGAGTATTACGCCCTGGTGCGCCAGGCCAAGCGTGCCCCCAATATTGCGCCTGACGTGTTTTATTTCGATAAGCCCCAGGCCCTGTTTGTGATGGAGTATCTTTACCCGCACACGATTTTGCGTCGCAAACTGATTAAAGGTGAGCGCGTGGCTCGCTTGGGGGAAATCATCGGCCAGTTCTGCGCGCGCACGGCGTTTCGCGGCTCGGAGCTTTCCCTGCCAAGCCCTGAGAAGAAACAGGATGTGGGGCTTTTCTCCGGCAACGTGGCCATTCCCGCGATTACGGAATCGCTGGTGTTCACCGACCCCTATTATGGCGCCGAGATGAATCACCACACGCCGGAGCTTTCGCCGGTGGTGGACGAGCTGCGCCGCAACGCGCGCTTAAAAGCCAGGGTTCAGCGGCTATTGATGAAGTTCACCGCTAACACCGAAACCATGCTCCACGGTGACTTGCACTCGGGCTCGATCATGGCGACCGACACCGATGTGCGCGTGATCGACCCTGAGTTTTCCCAGTACGGGCCGATGGCCTTTGATTTGGGAATGGCCGTAGCCAACTTCCTGATGGCGTACTTTAGTCAGCCTGCCCATCGCCAGGATGACGAACTGGAGGCGTACCAGACGTGGATTCTCGACGTCATCGAGGCGTGCTTCACAAGCTTTGATGCCGAGTTCCGCCACTTATGGCAAACCGAGCGCACCGGCATTCTGTTCCCGAGGGCGCTGTTTGAAGACCAAGGCAACAGCGCGGACGACGCCTGCGATGCGCTATTGGAGGAGATTCGCCTGGATGCGCTGGCCTACTGCGGTATCGAGATGCATCGCCGGGTGCTGTCACTGGCCCATAATGCGGATTTCGAAGAGATCGAAGACACTGCCCTGCGCGCCCGGCTTGAAGCCCGCAATGTGTTGATGGGCCAGGCGCTTATTATGAATCCTGAGGCGGTTTGTGAAATACCTGCGCTTATTGAACTGGCCCAAGCGTATAACCGTCAGGATGTTCTATAAACAGCCTTCTATAAAAGACGTGCTATAAAAAAGCCGCGGGCTCTAGGCTCGCGGCGTTTGAACGGCTGTTGTATGACTCGCAAGGATTAACGCTCAGGCAGGGGCAGCCAATCAGCAAGCGCCACCTCAGCATGGGAGAACTGCGGCATATTCTCGCCCAGCGTTTCCATGTTGGTGATAGCGTTATCGTTCAGGAAGTCCTGAGTAATCAGCGTGGGCGGCACGATAACCTGCTGGCCGGGCGCTTCACCGGCCATCAAAAGCGCCAGTGTACGTACCGAGACTTCGCCTACCACCGTTGGGTTGGTGGCAACCGTTGCGGCCCAGGGCGAGCCGGGTTCACGCATGGCGGCAATATCAGAGGTGGAGATGTCGGCGGAATAAATAGCGATATCCTCACCCAGACCCATTTCATCCACGGCTATTTTCACGCCCGCTGCAAACTCATTATAGGGCGCGAAGAACACATCAATCATTGGGTTGGCCTGAATCACCGCGCGGGCCTGATTGGCAACCGAGTTGGCGATCGGGTTATCCAGCGTGCCGAATACGGCGGCTTCGGTCACACCTGGGTGAGCCTCTTTAAAATCTTCCCAAGCGGCGTTGCGGCGATCAAGCGGCGCGATACCTGGCACGTAAACATAGCCTGCGGTAAAGCGGTCACCGTTATCCTGTAGCGCCTGGTTAAGCACCAACTCGCCCAGCAGGTAATCGGACTGCTCGACTTGCGGGATGGCGGGGTTGTCCACTTCCACATCGAATGCCACAACATCAATACCTGCCTCTACGGCGCGTTGGGCGGCATCTTTCATGGACTCCGGCAGCCCGTGTTGAATGATGATGCCGTCGACGCCGAGCGCGATGGCCTGGTCCACCATATCTGCCTGCAGGGCCGCATCCTGGCGGCTATCCAGCACGCGCAGATCCACGCCCAGCGCAGCGGCTTGCGCCTCTACACCCGACAGATAGGCCTGGAAAAAATCGCCCGTGGAGATATAGCGGATAAGCGCGATGGTGACATCTTCCGGCGCATCGAAGGGTGCCGGGCGCTCCTCAGCCGTTGCCAGGATCGTTCCCAGTAGCGCCATGGCGGCGGTAAAACTTACAGCAAAGCGTTTGAGCATACGGTGTTTAAGCATAGCGGTGTCCCGATTGTTAACGTTTTTAGCGTTGAAGCGTTATTAATAACGGCCTGATTGGCCACGCCGTGAGGAGAGGTAAAAGGTGAACATGAGCGCCACCACCAATACCGCGCCTTTAACAAAATCCTGCGTGTAGTAGGGCGCATTCATCAGCGTCATGCCTTGAAGCAGTATCCCCACAAAAAGTGCGCCCATGGCAGTGCCAAATGCGTTGGGGCGTGCAGCACCTAGTACGGCAAAGCCAATTAGTGCCGCGGCCACGCTATCCAGCAACAGGTTATTGCCGCTGGCAATATCGCCCCGACCTAAACGGGCGGCCAGCAAAATACCGCCAATCGAGGCGGTAACACCAGAAATCATATACGCCGCGATCTTGTAGCGCTCTACCGGCGCCCCCACCAAGGCGGTCGCACGCTCGTTGGAGCCAATGGCATACATCAGCCTGCCGTGACGGGTAAAACCTAAAAACAGCCAAATAGCGACCGCGATCAGAACAAATACCACCACCGGAACCGGAATCAGGCGCTCCAGAATCAGGTCAAAGCGGTGCCTGCCCAGCCACAGAAACGCCGCCGAGAACGTGCCTTCCGCGGTGGAGCCATCGGCCAGCGACATACCGGTGGCGATAGAGTTGCCCTGGGTAGGAATGCGCTGAAGGCCAATCAGCAAAAACATCATGCCCAGGGTGGCCAGCAGGTCAGGAATGCGGAACTTGACGATCAGCAGGCCATTAATAAGCCCGATGAACGCACCCATCAACAGGCAGACTGCCACGGCCACATAGGCGGGCTGTTCAAGCACCACCATGCAGTACGCCGCCAGCATCAACGAGGTGGTGGCCACGGCACCAATGGATAGGTCAAACCCGCCTACCACCAGCGTGGTGGTCACGCCCAACGCCAGAATGCCGGTAATTGCCACAGACTGAAGCACAAATACCGCCGAACGCGGGTTCGCAAAGCCTGAGGCCGCCAGGCTGAAGTAAACGACTAGCGCCACCAGCAACAGCAAGAAACCGTAGCGAATGGCTAGCTCCAGGCAGCGAGCTTTCGCGGCGCTGGCGTTAGGCTTTTCCGGAGGCCTGGGCGACGAGGGCGTTGAGGTCGATATCTCGGTTGGATTGCTCACCGGCAATGGCTCCTTCATGTAACACAATAATTCGGTCAGCGATTTCAATCGCCTCGTCTAGTTCAGAAACAAACACCAGGGTGGCGCGACCTTTGGCGGTTGCCCGGATATGGCGGCCTATATCCTGTCTTGCCCCGATATCCACGCCTTGAAAGGGCTCATCCAGCAGCAACACGCGGCTGGGCGATTGAAGCCAGCGCCCGATCATGACCTTTTGCTGGTTGCCCCCGGAAAGCGTGCCAATCGAATCCGCGTGGGATTGGCAGACAATCCCCAACTGGGCAATCATCTGTTCGGTACTGGCGCGCTGCTGACGGGCGCTCAGAAACGCCCCACGGGTAAAGGCTTTTAAAAACGGCAGCGTCATATTGTCGGCTATATTAAAATCCCCAATCACGCCGTTGGTCGCTCTGTCTTTTACCGACATGAACACACCCCGGGCAAGCGCTTCACGTACATTGGCGGGCGCATAGGGCTGCCCATCGACCTGCATGATGCCGCTCGTTAAAGGACGCAGCCCAAACAGGGTCTCGACAAGCGCCGACATTCCACTGCCCAGCAGGCCGGTAAACGCGACGATTTCGCCGTCACCCACGCTCAAACTGATCGGCGCTGCCCCTTTAGCCAGTTCGATATTTTGCAGCGTTAGGATAGGCGCGCCCGGTGTGGCCGGTTCGATATCAGCATTATTGATCGCTTGGCCCAGCATGGCGTGCACGGCGGCCGTGAGATCCAGCGGCGCTTGATCAAATACGCCGGAGATCTGGCCATCGCGCAAGCAGATGATGCGATCCGCCAGGCGCCTGATATCGGACATGCGGTGGGAAATATACACAATCGCCACGCCCTGGGCGCGCAAGCGATCGATCACCGTAAACAGGCGCTCGGCTTCGGTAGCGGAGAGCGATGAGGTCGGTTCATCCAGAATCAAAAGCCTGGGCGCATGGGCCATGGCCCTGGCAATGCTGATCATCTGCCGGTCGGCCACCGAAAGATCGGCAACGCGGGCGTTCAGATCGATATCCAGGCCCATGGCATCGGCAACCTCGCTTGCCTGCTGACGAAGCTTCTTGGCACTGACCCATAAGCCGTGCGCGCCGGAGGCTAATCTATCCAGCATCAGGTTGTTGGCCACGTCCAGGTCGGGGATGACACCGTCATCGATGGATTGATGTACGGTCACCACGCCGTGGTGGATCGCCTCACGCGCATCGCGCGGGCAGTAGGGCATGCCGGCAAGCTGCATCTGGCCGTGGTCGGCTGCGTGGTAGCCGCTAAGTACCTTAACCAGGGTCGACTTGCCTGCCCCATTGGCGCCCATCAATACGACGACTTCGCCAGCATTGATATGCATATCAATGCCACGCAAGACCTGATTGTTGCCAAAGGATTTATGAATCCCCTGGATATCAAGCACGCTCGCTTGCAAGACGTTTCTCCTTGGTAGGCATACGCTGTGAAGGGCGCAAGATCATCGGTAACGGAGGCTGGAAAGTCAATCGCCGTGGCAGGGCATATGGCAAGCACGAAAAGCCTGAGGCCAGCGCAAAAAAGGACGCGGGAATTGAACCCGCGTCCTTTTAGTTACTGCCGATATTTACAGCTGATCAATCCGGTCAAACTTGCCAGCGATATCGCTCTCGGTCCAGTGGGGCACCCAGCCTTCTACGTTGTCGAAGAAACGCAGCGCGGTAAATTCAGGCGCGGGGCCCATATCGAACCAGTGGGGCGTGTTGGCGGGTACGCTGATCAGGTCGTTGCGGGTGCACAGCACCTGATACACCTTGTCTTCGATATGCAGGCAGAAAAGTCCCTGGCCTTTGACGAAAAAGCGCACTTCGTCTTCATTATGGCGATGCTCGTTTAAAAACTTCTGACGCATGGCATCCTTTTCAGGATGCGTAGGTACCATGTGCAGCACATCCACCGTCTGGTAGCCGCCCTGGGCTTTTAGCCGCTCAATATCATCCTGGTAGAGCGCCAGAATATCGTCCTGAGTGGCGTCGTCGGCAATATCGCCCGGCGTTGCCCAGCGCTCGAACAGTACGCCTACACGATTAAGCTCAGTTTTTATCTGCTCGCCGTCGGTAATATCGACCAGCGCGTTGTTCGGATCTTGATCGGCAAATACTTTAAGTTGTGACATTGAGGCGCTCTCCGCTAGCTAATACTTGAACTGTTAAAGGCTAAGTCGTCAGGTCGATCTCATCGAAGCTTGTGACGCAAGCGTGCTGTGTTCCTGCCTGGGTGCCTTCACGCACCAGTTGCAGCGTCTGCATTCCTGCCTGCTTGGCAG
The DNA here is from genome assembly GCF_052379685.1 of Halomonas sp. 111. Classification (NCBI taxonomy): domain Bacteria; kingdom Pseudomonadati; phylum Pseudomonadota; class Gammaproteobacteria; order Oceanospirillales; family Halomonadaceae; genus Halomonas; species Halomonas sp. 111. The sequence goes on along the minus strand of NZ_JBQSYV010000010.1, from coordinate 65,062 downwards.
CATCAAGCTCTTCTACCACATCGGATAGGAACAGGATTTCGTCGGCGGGCAGCTGTAGCTTGCTGACGATATGCTGATACGCCTCAGCTTCACGCTTATGGCCGATATGGGTATCGAAGTAGCCACTGAACAGCGGGGTCAAATCGCCCTCTGTGCTGTAGCCAAACAGCAGCTTTTGCGCCTGCACGGAGCCTGACGAGTAGACGTAAAGCTGCTTACCGGCCTCTGCCCATTGGAGAAGGCGTGGGGCGACATCGCTATACAGGTGCCCTTTAAAGGCACCGCGTTGATAACCATCGGCCCACATCATGCCCTGAAGCGCTTTCAGCGGCGTGACTTTCTGGTCAGTTTCGATCCAGTGAAGCAGGGTTTCGACCACTTTATCCAGCGAGGCGTCTGGTTCCTTTAGCTCATTGCGTACCGCGTCTATCTGCTCTTCCACATCAGGTTGGGCTGAGTGGGTGTGCACGTACTCGGGCAGCTGATCATGAGCGTAGGGGAACAGCACCTTATGCACAAAGCTGATATCCGTCGTGGTGCCTTCGATATCGGTGACCACGGCGCGAATGCTGGTGTTATCAAGACCTAGCTTATTAACATCTGAACGATTGATCATTTGGACCACCGGCTCTCTTCAAGGATACAGGCAAGTAAAAACTCAATGGCTTCCAAATGGCGGCGACACTCGGCAATGCTGCTGCCCACGGCATAAATACCGTGGCCCGCCACCAGAAAGCCCCAGGGCATCGGCCAACCTGCCCGTACATGGTCGGCCAGCTCGCTCATATCCTGGGAGTTGGGGACCACCGGCAAGTGAATGGTGGCGTCATGCGTGCTATTACCCTGTAGCGCCTTTTGCATTTCAAAGCCGCTTAGCGCAATGCCTTCAGGAAAACGACGCGAAAGGACGGTGCTTGCCACGGTGTGGGTGTGCAGTACGCAGCCAATCTGTTCATCCATCCGATAAAGTGCCGCGTGAAGGTCGCTTTCGGCGCTGGGTTTGCCACTGCCTTCAAGTACGCGCCCTTCAAGGTCGCAAAGCAATAAGTCATCGGCTTGAATGTGTGTTTTATCACGGCCCGAGGCGGTGACCAGATAACCTTGCGGCACTCGGGCAGAAAAATTACCGCCCGTGGCGGGCGTCCAGCCTTGTTGGGCCGCCCAAGAGATCGCTGCTAGCAGTTCGTCTTGTAATATCATCGTAGGGTCAGTATCGCGTCGCTTTCAAAGACCTTCATTCTATATGATATGCTCCGCGGCTGATAAGCCACGTGCCGTATTCGCTCTTTCCAAACGATCTTTCCATACGTTCTTTATCGCAGTACTCAAGGAGCCTCTGATGCCTCATCTTCAGTCACGCAGTTTACGGGTGTACGCCGACTCGCTTGAGTATCTGGATCAGACTCGCCTGCCGCAGGCCGAAACGTGGGTACGCTGCGCAAGCCCAGAAGATTGGCAGGTGGCGGTAAAAAGCCTGGCGATTCGCGGCGCGCCATTAATCGGCCTGAGTGCGGCCTTTGTGTTGGCGCAGTATGCCGCGCAACATCCAGGGCAGGAGAACGAATGGCAGTGGGTAAGTGATCGCTTACGGGCTACGCGCCCCACGGCAGTTAATTTGATGTACTGCCTGGATGCCATGGAGGCCTGCTTTGCTCAAGGACCGGCTGCGCTTGCTGAGCGCGCCGCCATGCTGTTTGAAGAGGACCGCGAGCTGTGTTTGCAAATGGCCGAGCGCGGCGCGGACTTACTGAAAGACGGCGAGCGAGTGCTTACTCACTGCAATACCGGCGCCCTGGCGACGGCCGGTGTCGGCACGGCGATTGGCGCGCTGGCGGTCGCCAAAAAGCGCGGCGTAGCACTGCATGTGTACGTTAACGAAACCCGCCCGCTGCTTCAGGGCGGCCGATTAACCGCCTGGGAAATGGCCGACCTGGATATTCCATATCAGCTAATTGCGGACAGCATGGCGGCAAGCCTAATGGCCGCAGGCAAAGTGGATAAAGTGATGGTCGGTGCCGACCGCATCTGCGCCAACGGCGACTTTGCCAATAAAGTGGGCACTTACATGCTGGCAGTGGTCGCCAACCACCATAAGGTGCCGTTCTACGTAGTGGCGCCCTACACCACGGTAGACAAAGCCTGCGCCACCGGCGATGACATTCCGATTGAGCAGCGCGACGCCGCGGAAATACGCGGCGCCACTGGGGCATTCGGGGATGTCGTTTGGGCGCCGGAAAATGCGCCGGTGTGGAACCCTTCGTTTGATGTTACGCCCGCCGCGCTAGTCACCGGCTGGGTGCTCGATACCGGCGTGTTTGACCAGGCTGCCATCGCCCGCGGCGAACACTGCCGGTAAACGGTCTCTGCATTTAAAGCGTGGCATCCGCGTGGGTTTGAATCACCGCTAGAAAGCCTTCGCCATAATCCTCAAGCTTGCGGGCGCCAATGCCGGAGATATCGCCAAGCGCCTGCAAACTATGCGGCTTCTGTTCGGTCATTTCGGCAAGCGTGGCGTCGTGGAAGATAACGTAGGCAGGCACGCCCTGGGCTTCGGCAAGCGCTTTGCGGTGCTGGCGCAGGGCTTCCCACAAAGGGCCGTGGCCGGGTGCTGCCGAATTGCTCTTGCTGCCGCGCCGGGCGGTCCTGGTTTTGCTGGGCTTGCGCAGGGTTAGTGGCTGCTCGCCGCGCAGCACCGGCTTGGCGTCTGCCGTTAAGCGAATCCCGCCATGACCTTCCATATCCACGCTTAGAAAGCCGCTGGCGATCAATTGGCGAAACAGCGCCTTCCATTCGTTGGCCGAGAGATCCTTGCCGATGCCAAAGGTGCTGATCTTGTCATGACCAAAGCGGGTGATGCGCTCGTTGTTTTTGCCCAGCAACACATCCACCAAGTAGGTGACGCCGAAGCGCTGCTCGGTGCGGTAAACGCACGACAGCGCCTTTTGCGCGGCCACTGTGGCGTCCCAGGTCTCAGGCGGCGTCAGGCAGTTGTCGCAGTTACCGCAGGGCGCATCCAAATGATCGCCGAAGTAGTGCAAAAGCGTCTGGCGGCGGCAGCTGATGATTTCGCAAAGCCCCAGCATGGCATCGAGCTTTTGCTGCTCGATGCGCTTTTGATGATCATGAGCGCTGGAGTCTTGCTGCATCTGGCGCAGCGTAATCACATCCTGCAAGCCGTAAGCCATCCACGCATCGGCGTGGAGACCATCACGCCCGGCGCGGCCGGTTTCCTGATAGTAAGCTTCAATGCTCTTGGGCAGATTGAGGTGGGCGACAAAGCGCACGTCAGGCTTGTCGATGCCCATACCAAAGGCGATGGTAGCCACTACCACCACGCCATCTTCGCGCAGAAAACGCGTCTGGTAATGCTGGCGCTGCTCGGCGGGAAGTCCTGCATGGTAGGGCAGCGCGGTTAGCCCTTGGCGCTCCAGCCAGGCGGCGGTGTCATCTACCTTGCGCCGAGATAGGCAGTACACAATCCCGGCTTCGCCATTATGATTTTCGCGGATAAAGCGCAGCAACTGCTCACGGGCGTTGCCCTGATTTTCAGCGATATGGTAGCGGATGTTGGGGCGGTCAAAGCCGCTGTTATAAAGCGCCGCATCTTGAAGCTGCAGATGCTCAACGATATCGCCTCGCGTGGGTACATCGGCGGTGGCAGTTAGCGCAATGCGCGGCACCTGGGGAAAACGCTGATGAAGCTGAGAGAGCTGGCGATACTCAGGGCGGAAGTCATGGCCCCATTGGGAAACGCAGTGGGCCTCATCAATCGCAAACAGGGCAATCCTGGCCTGTTCCAGAAGCGCCTGCATACGCGGCATGGCAAGCCGCTCGGGAGCGACATACAGAAGATCCAGCTCGCCTGAACGCAGGCGATTCTCCACCTCGACCGCCTCATGGTAATCAAGGCTGGAGTTGAGATACGCAGCGCGTACGCCGTTCTGAACCAGTGCCGCCACCTGATCCTGCATTAACGCGATCAGTGGAGAAATCACAATGGCGGTGCCGTCGCGCAACAGCGCAGGAATCTGGTAGCACAGTGATTTTCCACCGCCGGTGGGCATCAATACCAGTGCATCGCCACCGGCAACCACATGATCAATAATCGCCTGCTGCGGGCCGCGAAAGCTGTCGTAGCCAAAGACTTCCTGCAGCACTTTGAGGGCCACCGGGTTGGGTTCGCCGTGCATCCTCGCTCTCCTTTTTGCCGAGCGGGGATTGTCGCACGAAAAGCCGCTTGCCCGTTGATTAGGGTTTTCGTACTAAGCCTAACGGATGCCAGCCCGTAGGAAAGACTGCACAAACTGGCGCTGAAAAAGCAGAAACGCGACTAACAGCGGCGCGATACTGAGTAGCGTGGCCGCGCTGACCGTTGCCCAGTTAACCCCCGTTTCCGGGGCGGAAAATACGCCCAAGCCAACGGTTAACGTGCGGCTTTCCACCGAGTTGGTGACCACCAGCGGCCATAAAAAGTTGTTCCAGTGGTGGCTAATGGAAACCAGTCCATAGGCTAGGTAGGTAGGCTTGGCCAACGGCACGTAAACCTTCCAGAGAATTTCCAGCCAGTTGCAACCTTCAATACGCGCGGCATCTTCAAGCTCGCGGGGAATGGTCTTAAACGTCTGGCGTAATAGAAAAATGCCAAAGGCACTGGCCACATAAGGCAGGCCAATACCGGTGATGGTGTTGATTAACCCTAGCTCGCTGGCGATACGGTAGTTTTCCACGATCAGCACTTCGGGAAAGACAAACAGCTGAATCAGCACCAGCATAAACAGCAGGTTTTTACCCGGAATGGGAAACCGTGCAAAGGCAAAGGCTGCCAGCGTACACACCACAAATTGGCCCAATACCACGCCGGTAACCAGGGCAAAGGTGTTGAAGTAATAGCGGGCGAAGGGCGCTTGGGACCAGGCGTTAACGAAGTTATCCAGCGTCAGCGGGGCGAATAGATCAAAGCGCACCATAAATTCGCTGGGGTGGAAGGCCGCCCAAAAAGCGTACAGCAGCGGAAAAATCCAAATCACCGCCAATAGCCACGCCGCCAGAGTTTCAAGCGATGGAAGTGATAGTTGGCGAGATCGAGGCGTAGGTTTTTTGGCGCTTGAGTGTATTGTCGTTGAACTCATTGGTAGTGCGTCCTGCGGTCCAGGATCGTGAACTTCAGCGTGGCAACCACCGCGAGTACCAGCAGAATCACCACTGTGATGGTGGCCGCCGTGGTGCGATCAAAAAACGAGAAGGCATTTTCGTAGACGTAATACAGCAACAGGTTGGTCGCGTTATTGGGGCCGCCCTTGGTCAGAATAAACAGGTGATCAACCACGCGTACCGCATTGATTAATGCGTTGATCAGCACAAACAGCGTGGTGGGCATCAAGAGCGGAAACGTCACTCGCCAGAAGAAGCTCCAGCGGCTGGTGCCTTCAAGATCGGAGGCTTCTTTTAGCTCGGGCGGAATGCCTTGAAGCGCCGCGAGATAAAAAATCATAAAAAAGCCGGCTTCTTTCCAGACCGACATCACCATCACCGAGCCCAGCGCGACACTTGGGTCGCCCAGCCAATTCACCCCGGAAAACCCCAGCGCCCCGAGCAGCTTGTTAAACAGGCCAATTTGCGGGGCATAGAAAAACATCCAGATATTGGCTGCGGCAATCATGGGCAAAATAGTTGGTGTGAAGTAGGCCATGCGCACAAGGCCGCGCCCCGGCAGTTTGCCGTTAACGAATAGTGCCATGCCGAGCGCCAAGGCGATGGAGGCGGGGATTGTGCCCAACGCGTAGATCAAGTTATTGCGCGCCACCTTCCAGAACTTGGCGTCATCGAACAAAAAATGATAATTCTCAAGCCCGACAAATTCCGGCGGGGCACCGCGAAAGCCGGGCAGAAACAGGCTTTGAATCACAGTCGTAATCGTGGGCAGGTACGCAAAAGTGGCTAACAGCACGGCGGCGGGCAGTAACAGCAGTGCGCCATACATCTGCATTTTGTGGTGGGCGGTTAATGCCATGGGTAACGGCTACTTATAGGAAACGCCGGGGCGAACCCCGGCGAATGGGTAAGAAAGGGCTTAACGTGCGTAACGCCGCAGTATGGCGTCCGCTTCCTGCTGGGCCTGGTTAAGCGCGGCTTCCGGTTCCATCTGGCCGGTTAACGCTGCCTGAACGGCGTTATCCAGCGTGCGACGAATGCGGCCACCCTGATAGGTGGAAAGCTCGGCAGTACCATATTCCAGCTGGTCGCGGGCAACGGCAGCGGGCGGGAAGCTCTCCACGTATTCGCGCAGCGCGTCAGTCTCGTAAGCGGCGGGGCTAACGCCCATATAGCCTGTTTCAATCGACCAGTCGGCGGCGCGTTCGGGGGCGGTCATCCAGCGGATAAACGTCATCGCAGCGCGCTGCTCCTCTTCAGAGGAATCTTTAAAGACATAGAAGTTGCCGCCGCCAGTGGGGCTGCCGCGCTGGGTGTTCATGGGCAGCATGGCGACGCCAAAATCAAAGTCGGCGTCATTGCGCACGGCGGTTAGATTGCCGGTGGTATGCCACATCATGGCGGTAGATTGCTCAAGGAAGTTCTGGCGCAGCGTGCCCCATTCGATGGTGCCATCTGGCATGGCGTCATGTTCGGTTGCTAGCGACACCCAGTACTCAAGCGCGTCAACGGCGGCGGGATCATCAAAATAGACCTCGGTGCCGTCTTCACTCATCAAGCGGTGGCCGTTCTGAAATGCGAACGCCTGGAACATCCAGTACGGGTAGCCGGTAGACGGCACCATGACCCCCCACTGCTCCCCGTTGGAGGCTTCACGAATCGTTGCCGCCATCTCGGCCATTTCCTGCCAGTTTTCTGGCGGGGTTTCAGGGTCTAAACCGGCCGCTTCAAAGGCGTCCTTATTCCAGAACAGCACAATGGTGGAGCGCTGGAAAGGAATGCCATAGGTGTTGCCATCCAACTGGCCGTTTTCCATCAAACCGGGGTAGAAACCGTCAAGCCAGTCGCGCTCTTCATCGGTTTCGACCAGATCATCGAACGCCACGATGGCGTCCTGTTCAACCAGTTCGTAAAGATCAATCGAGAACATCACCGATAGCTGCGGTGTATCGCCTGACTCAATTGCCGACATGGTGCGCACGCGGGTGTCGTCGTAGTTGCCCGCGTAGATGGCTTCTACCGAAATGTCGGGATGCTCGCTCTCAAACTCGGCCACTAAGTCGTCAATGACATTGGTCAGCGCGCCGCCCACTGAAACCGGGTAGTACATGGTCAGGTCAACGGTATTCGCGTTGACTTGGGTGGCGCTTAACATGCCAGCCACAAGCGCGGTGGTAGCGAAGGGGATACGCAAACGCATAAAAAGACTCCACGAATATCAGTCTTGGAAAGAGCCCACCGCCGGTGGACGAGAAACAACGCGAGGCGAGCCTGGTAACGCACTTGGCAAAACGCTATCCAGACGTAAACCGTTATTCGCAAACAAGTGGGCGTTTTCTGGCGCCCAATAGAGCCGACACGTGCCGTTAGTCAGTGCGGGTTTGCCGTTGATGCGCACGCGCAGGCTGTGTCCGCCCACCGCCACATGGACAATCGTGTCGGCGCCTAAATACTCCTCGCTAAGTACGGTGGCCAGCACGCCTGGCTTCGACGCCGGGCGCAGCTCAATATCCTCCGGACGAATACCTAGCTGACCGCCAACGGCTTCCAGCGGTGCGACCGTGGTGGTTGGCTCGCCGTCGATAACAGCGCCTTGGTCGCCTTTAACAAGTGGCAGCAAGTTCATGGCAGGACTCCCTATAAAGCTAGCGGCAAAGGCGCTGGCAGGCTGGTTATAAAGCGCGTCAGGCGACCCGTCCTGAACGATGCGGCCGTGCTGCATCAGAATCACGCGGTCCCCCATGCTCATGGCCTCGACCTGATCGTGGGTCACGTAAATCACCGTCATATTCAGGCGGCTTTGTAGCGCCTTGATTTCCCGGCGCATATCGCTGCGCAGCCGCGCATCCAGATTGGAGAGTGGCTCATCCATCAAACAGATCGGGTGTTCCGAGATAATCGAGCGGGCCAGCGCCACCCGCTGGCGCTGGCCACCAGAGAGTTGGGCAGGTTTACGGTTCAGGTAATCGGTAAGGTCGACAAGCTCGGCCACCTTAGCCAACCGCTCGCGCTGTTCAGCTTTAGGCACTTTGCGGCTGCGCAGGCCAAACACGATATTGTCGGCAACGCTTAGATGCGGGAACAGCGCATAGGATTGAAACACCATGCTTAAGCCACGGTCGCCCGGCGGCAAGCGCGTAACGTCACGCTCACCAATATGGACCTGCCCGTCGCTTGCCTCTTCCAGGCCCGCAATCATGCGCAGCGTGGTCGACTTCCCACAACCTGAAGGGCCCAGCAGAATGACAAACTGGCCGGGCGTTACTTCAAAAGAAATTTCATCGACCGCAGCCGTCGCGCCCCAGCGTTTAGTAACGCGCTCCAGGCGGATACGCGATTGGCTCATACACACAGGCCCATGTCTTCACCACCAGCTGTTATTTATTGTTGGCCAGCTTGCGGTGAAAATGTTGCTGTTGTGTGACGTTTGTATGGCGAAGTTGTGTCAGGTAATAGTTATATAGCTCTTTTGGCTAAAGGTCTCAATGTAGCCTGGGACTAGTGCCGTTCATTGTTGAATAGCGGATGCTGGCATCGCATAACGCCGTGTCGATTTACCCGCTTTCACCACCTGCCCCGGTACCTCATGGCCGATAAGCTCGGGGAGAGTAGCGGCGACGTCAAGTAGGGCGTCCAGGTCAACACCGGTGTCCACGCCCATGGCTTCAAACATATGTACTAGATCCTCGGTGCATACGTTGCCGGTGGCGCCGGGGGCAAAGGGGCAGCCGCCCAGGCCGCCGAGTGCTGAGTCGAAGCGGGTAATCCCTGCCTGCCAGGCTGCCAGGGCATTGGCCAGGCCCATGCCGCGGGTGTTGTGAACATGTAGGGTAAACGGCGTTTCGGGCCAGCGCTCAAGCACCGCTTCACACAGACGTTTGACCTGAGCTGGGTTGGCCATGCCGGTGGTGTCGCACAGCGTGACACCCTGGATGCCCAGCGCAATCAGCTGTTCAACCAGTTCCAGTACCCGCGCTTCGGGCACTTCGCCTTCAAAAGGGCAGCCGAACGTGGTGGAGAGCGAGGCGTTGATAAACACGCCGCTGCCCTGAGTCACGTCCAAAATAGCCGCAAATTGTTCAAGAGATTGCTCGGGCGTCATGCGCAGGTTAGCAAGGCCGTGGCTATCGCTTGCCGACATCACCAGGTTGATCTCATCAACGTTGCAGGCAAGTGCGCGTTCTGCACCTTTTACGTTAGGTACCAGCACGGTGATGTCCACGCCTTCCCGGCGCTGAATGCCGGTAACAACGTCGGCGGCATCGCGCAGGTTGGGAATCGCCTTGGGGGAAGTAAACGACGTCGCTTCGATGCGCTTGAGGCCTGTCGTGGAGAGTGCGTCAATCCAGCGGATTTTGTCCTGTGTGGGTACAAAACGCGCTTCAATTTGCAGGCCGTCACGGGGGGCGACTTCATTGATTTCGATTCTCAAAGGGCAGGGTGATAACTGGCTCATAACAAACTCCTTAAATGATGCCTGCTTGGCGCAGTTTGGTGCGGGTTTCTTGATCGATACCCAGCTCGTCCAGTACGTCGTCGGTGTGTTGACCAAGGTTCGGGCCGCCATTGCCCAGGCGCCCGGGCGTGGCGCTTAGCTTGGGCAGTACGCCGGGCACTTTGAGCGGCTGGCCGTTGGGGCGGGTAAAGGTTTGGATCATCTCCCGCGCCAGGTAGTGGGGATCAAAGGCGATATCTTCAGCGGTGTAGGGGTAGCCGGCGGGCACCCGGGCATCGTCTAGGGCCTGTAGAATGGCGTCCCGCGGGCGTTCTAGCGTCCAGGCTTCAATGGCTGCATCAATCATGGTGGCTTGCTGGCTGCGCCCATCGTTATGGGCAAGCGCTGGGTCGCTTCCTAAATCCTCGCGGCCAATCACGCCCATCAAGCGTTTAAAGATGCTGTCGCCATTGCCAGCGATAAGCACGTAGTCGCCGTTCAGGCAGCGGTAGGCGTTTGAAGGCGTAATGCCGGGAAGGGCGCTGCCGCTGGGCTCGCGGACCTGGCCGCTGGCATCAAATTCCGGCAGCAGGCTTTCCATCATGGCAAATACTGATTCATACAGAGCGACATCAATTTCCTGGCCAAGGCCGCTGCGGTTTCGCTCTTGAAGGGCCAGCAAGGTGCCGATCACCGCGTAAAGGGCGGAAAGCGAGTCGCCGATGCTCACGCCCACCCGCACGGAGGGTTCGTCCGGCTGGCCGGTAAGGTAGCGCAGCCCGCCCATTGCTTCGCCAATTACGCCAAAGCCGGGCTTGTCGCGGTAGGGGCCGGTCTGCCCGTAACCTGAGATATGCACCATGATCAGCCGTGGGTTGAGGGCTGATAACGCTTCCCAACCCAGCCCCCAGCTCTCCAGCGTGCCGGGGCGAAAATTCTCCACGACAACGTCTGCCTCGGCAGTAAGTTGGCGCACCAAGGCCTGGCCCTCTTCGCTGCGTAAGTCCAGCGCCACTGAGCGCTTGTTGCGGGTTTGCACGTGCCACCAGAGCGAGGTGCCGTCTTCAATCATTCGCCATTTGCGAAGTGGGTCGCCGGTGCCGGGCGGCTCAATCTTGATCACGTCAGCGCCAAATTCACCCAGCAGTTTGGTGGCGAAGGGGCCGGCAATCAGCTGGCCTAGCTCAAGCACTTTTAGGTCCTGCAAGGGAAGCTTGCGCGCTTCAGGAGCATTCATTAAGGCTCTCCTCTACTTGTCGTTATTCGTAGTGAGCGCCAGCATGGGGCAGCCGTTTTGGGTCGACAATTAGGCAATGGGTAACAAAGGGTTCGTGGCTGGCGAAGGTATGCGTTAGCATAAGCAGACTGTTGGTTAAGAGATGTGATCATGCGCCGCTTCGACTTTGTCACCCTCAAGCTGTTTATTTCTGTGGCAGATGAAGGACGCCTGACGGCAGCGGCCGAGCGTGAGCATTTAGCGCTTGCTGCGGTGAGTAAGCGGATTAGCGACCTTGAGGCGCTGGTAGGGACCACGCTGCTGTATCGCCGCCCCAGAGGCGTTGAGCTAACCCCCGCAGGCCAGGCGTTTCTGCACCACGCCCGGCGCATCATGGATAATATCGAGCGCCTGGAAGCAGAGCTAAGTGAATATGGCGAAGGGGTGCGCGGCCATGTGCGCATCCACTCCAACACCTCGGCCATTATTGCGTTTCTTCCCCAGGATCTCAGCACTTTCTCTTGCCACTACCCCGATATTAAAATCGACCTGCAGGAGCGGGTGAGTAGCGAAATTGTGGCCGCCGTGCGCGATGGATTGACCGATATCGGCATCTTCGCGGGGCATGTCGCGGCACCTGACCTTCAACAGCTTTCATACCGGAATGACCGGCTGGTATTGGTAACGCCTGGCAATCACTCGCTGGCGGCGCGTGAAAGTATTGCCTTCAATGAGGCGCTCGACTTCGATTTTATCGGCCTCCAGCAGGATGCCTCGCTGCAGGCGCTGCTGCATGAACAAGCCAATATTGCTGACAAGGCGTTACGGATGCGCATTCAAGTGCGTAGCTTCGATGCCATTTGCCGCATGATTCATCACGGGATGGGCGTGGGCATACTGCCTGAAAAGACCATCTATCGTGAATTGGGGGATCTGGAGTTAAACAGTATTCCGCTTAGCGACCCCTGGGCGCAGCGCGAGCTGGTGATCGGTATGCGCCGCTACGCCACGCTACCGGCCACTGCCCGTCATTTGGTCGATCATCTGGTTAAGGCTGAAACGACGTCTTCTTAAAGGCTACGCGTCCTCCTCCGGGTTCGCGTTTGGAGAAAGCTCATTAACATTCTGAGCCCTCCCTTATCGACTGGCCCTGAACAAACCTGGCTAACGACTGCTGATGCCTCTCCATCTTTAGTCGTATGCTATTTTACAAGAGCCCTCAAACACCCGCTGTCATGGAGTCTCCAGCCATCGTATTTTGCGAAGTCAGCCTTCTCGAACGTCGATTTGAGCGTATCGGCGGCTTGTTTCAAGATCGATAGAACAACATCGCACCATTCTGCCTATAACGACAAATTGAGAGAGTACATCTCATGCAAAAATCACTACTTGCCACGCACGCTCACTGCATTAGGCATTTTAGCGGTTGCTCCCTTCGCGCTGGCCAACCCGATTGAAATTCAAGTTAACAACACCATGAGTGAAGGCGGCTCTGAAAGTGCTGCGGTTGAACGCTTTGCGGAGTACCTGGAAGAGCAGGCGCCGGGGCGCTTCAACGTGCGGCCTTTCCTGGCGGGTTCCCTGGGCGGTGAAGATTCCGTACTGGAGCTGCTCAACCTGGGCCAGACCCAGCTTTCACTCACCGGTGGCAACTGGCGCCAGCAATATGCGCCGGAGTACGACGCCATTACCGTGCCTTTCCTGTTCACGACCTAAGATGAGGTAGATAGCTATATCGATAGCCCATCGGGCCAAACGCTGATTGAGCAGGCAGAACAGCAGGGCGGCCTCAAGTTTCTGGGGGTTCAGCACCGTGGCCCGCGCCATATGACTGCCAATAAAGAGATTCATACGCCAGAAGATTTGCAAGGCTTCCGGCTACGTCTGCCGTCATTGCCGATCTGGCTAGAAGTTTGGGAAGAACTGGGCGCGCAGGTGGTGAACGTGCCCGCGCCGGAAATCTATCTCGCCATGCAGACCCGCCAGGTTGATGGCCATGAAAACTCCCTCTCTTCGCCCTACACGCGGCGCCTGTGGGAAGTGCAGGACTACCTCATTACCACCAGCCACGTGCAGTTCCCCTGGAGCTGGGTTGCCAGCGCGCGTTGGTGGGACGGTTTGGAGGAAGAGGATCAGGCGCTGATTTCTGAGGCGGTTGATGTCGCTCGTGCCTACGGCACCGAGCAGGAGCTCGAACTGGATGATTACTACCTGGATGCCCTTCAAGAAGAGGGTATGACGGTCGTCCAGCCGGATACTGAAGCCTTTCGTGAAGCGGCCATGCCCGCCATTGATCGTGTGCTGTCAGAAATGGCCGACGGTGTACGCGACGACGCAATCAGCGCGAGCCAAGTAAGCGACTGATCATCATTAGGTGGCGGCATGATGATGCCGCCACCGTCTTAGGTAAGGAGTTATCTTGTGGATGGAGCACTGCCACCCGCAAACGGAGCCGATCGTTTGGCTTTTTATGTCCTGCGCTATGTCACTCGCCTATGCGATGCCTTGGGTGTCGCGTTATTGGTTGGTATTTTAGGCTTGGTCGTGGCCGCCGTGGTTGCCCGCGACCTGCTCAACTGGGGCATGCCCTGGAGCGAGGAAGTCGTCTCGCTACTGGCTATTTACGCTATTGGTTTCGGCTCGATCTCCGCCTGGGTACGTAGCGACCATCTGGTCGTGGACCTGTTTAGCCACCGGCTTGGTGCGCTGGGCCATCAAGTGCAGTATCGGCTGACGGCCATTATCTCCGTTGGTTTTTTTGTACTGGCGAGCTGGGGCGCCTGGATCATGTCCGATATGAGCGCCAATAATAAAACGGTCTCGTTGAGTATCAGCTTCTCCTATCTCTATTACGGCTTGTTATTCAGTTTTGTTGCCATGGCGCTGATCGCCACTTGGCAAACCTTACGCGGTCCCGTTACGTGGTTGAATAAGCCCGCACACGAGGAGATAACGCCATGATGGAACTTGCGATATTCGTCGGCGGGCTGCTGCTGTTAATGATGATCGGCCTGCCCGTGGTGGTGTCGATTGGGGTTACCTCGTTTATTGCGCTGGCGGTAACCGGAGCTGGCGGTTTGCCGGTTGAGCTGCTTTCGCTGCGCATGGTGCAAACGCTTAATAATTTCACCTTGATGGCGATTCCGTTGTTTATCCTGGCGGCCAATATCATGAACCTGGGCTCGACCACCACCCGAATATTTGATTTTGCGACGGCTTTGGTGGGCTTTACCAAAGGTGGGCTAGGCCACGCCAACGTAGTGGCGAGTTCTATCTTTGCCACCATGTCCGGCACGGCGGTGGCTGATGCCGCAGGGCTTGGCAGTATCGAAATCAAGGCGATGAAAGAGCGCGGCTATGCCTTGGACTATACGACCGGAATTACCGCGGCATCGAGCGTGGTTGGCCCGATTCTGCCGCCGAGTATTGCGCTGGTGGTTTACGGCTGGCTCGCCAATGTAAGTATCGGCGGGCTCTTTATGGCGGGGTTGGTGCCGGGTATTTTAATGGCGCTACTGCTCATGGGCATGACCGTTTTACTCGGCGCCACAGGGAAAGTCGTGATGCCTGCTCCCGTACCGTTTGATGCAGCTGAAGTCGTACGAACCGGTAAGCGGGCTATTTTACCCTTGATGATGCCTGCAATCATCGTTGGCGGTATTTGGGGCGGCTTCTTCACGCCGACAGAAGCCGGCGCGATTGCCTCGCTGTATGCGGTGATACTGGGCGGGGTGATCTATCGCGACTTGAGCTGGAAGAGCCTGTACGATGCGTTTCGGCGTACGTTGATGTTCAGCGCGGTCATTCTGCTGATCATTGCGGTATCAAGTTTTTATGGCTGGATTCTGGTGCGTATGGGCATTCCTCAGGCGCTGGCTGGTCAAGTGGCCAGTATCGATATGCCCACTATTGCGCTGCTGCTCTGCTTTGCGCTGTTCTTCCTGCTGATCGGCTGCTTTATGTCGGTGATCGAAAGCATCCTGATTTTTACCCCCATTGTGGTACCTGCCGCGTTGAGTGCAGGCTTGGACCCGATACATTTCGGTATCGTGATGGTGATTACCCTCTCGGTCGGGGTCATTACGCCGCCGTTCGGTACGGTGTTGTTCATGATGGTGGGCATTACCCGGCTGCGTTACGGCCAGGTGGTCAAGGCGGTACTGCCGTTTTTGCTGCCTATTATAGCGACGATTCTGCTGTTGATTGCTGTGCCAGGATTGGCCACCTGGTTGCCTGGGGTGATGGGCTACTGAAAGATTGTGAATATTGATGAACGTACACCGCCCCGCAGGGTTAACCTGCGGGGCGGTGTACGTTTACGGTGGATGCTTTTAGGTAGAAGTGGTAGGCAGAATACGCCCCGGATTCATTAGCCCTTTCGGGTCGAACAGGTTTTTAACCCCGCTGATCAACTCCAGCTCGATAGGCGATAACCGTGCCAGGTAGGCTGCCTGCTTGGTGCGCCCAATGCCGTGTTCAGCGCTGATGCTGCCATGAAACTCATCAAGCACGTCAAAAAGCCGCTCTTCCAAGGCGTGCAGATGGGCTTTTTTATCTGCGTCAGGAAGCGTAGTGGGCGGCAAGATATTGAAGTGCAGATTGCCATCGCCCACGTGCCCGTAAGCGATGATTTCACACTCGGAAGAGGCGTTCATTACTACGTCACTGGCGCGGGTGACAAAGTCGGGAATGGCTGAGATGGGTATTGAGATATCGGTACGCAAATGCTCGCCGCGCCGCCGTTGGCCTTCCAGCATGCTTTCACGGAACTGCCACAGCTGCGCAGACTGGCTAGCGCTGGATGCCAGCGCCCCGTCAAGCACCAGCTCACGCTCCATACCGGTTTCCAGCAGTTGCTCCAGCATGGCGCCTAGATCCACTGGTCCCGTGGCCGCGACTTCCATCAATACGTACCAGGGGTAAGCGCTTTCCAGCGGGTCGCGTAGCTCGGGCGTTGCCTCTATCGCAAGCTCAATGCAGCGGCGGGGGATGAGCTCAAAGGCGGTTAGCAAGTCGCAGCAGTCGCGTCGCGCTAAACCATATAGATCGATCACCGCTTGTACCGATGGCAGGCCGAGCAGGGCGGTGCGGTTCTGGGTAGGTCGAGGCGAGAGTTTGAGTACAGCACCCGTGACAATTCCCAGCGTGCCTTCACTGCCCAGAAACAGCTGTTGAAGGTCGTAACCGCGGTTGTCCTTATGCAGAGCATTCAGGCTATCCAGCACGCGTCCATCCGGCAGCACGACCTCAAGGCCGAGCACCAGCTCACGCATCATGCCGTAGCGCAGCACGTTGAGCCCGCCTGCGTTAGTGGCGATATTGCCGCCAATCTGGCAGCTGCCCTGGGCGCCGAGTGAAAGCGGAAATTCGCAGTCATGCTCAAAAGCGGCCAGCTTGACGTTTTCAAGGATACAGCCCGCATCTACCGTGATGGTGAAGTTGATCGGATCAATGGCGCGCACGCTATTTAACCGCTCCAGGCTGATTACCAGCTCCTGACCGCTTGCGGCGGGCAAGGCGCCTGCCACCAGGCCGCTGTGGCCGCCCTGGGGCGTCATCGCGACACCTTGTGCATAGCAGCGCCTGACGACCTCAGCGACTTCTGTTGTATCAGTCGGGCGTGCTACGGCCAGCGGCATGCCCAGTGTATCGCCCGCCCAGTCGCTTACGTAGCGCGCCATGGCCTCCGGCTCGCGCAGCAGGCCACGCTCGCCAAGCAGGCTGGTGAGTTCATTTAGAAAGGTATTAGTGTCTGTCATTGGTCCGCTTCCTGCCAAGCAGCACCCTCTGGGTAGCGATGCTGTGCCTGAGACTGCGCGTGCATGGCAATGCTGTAGCCAGGTGCCTCGGGTACCTGATAGCGGCCATGATTGATCACTACCGGGTCGATAAAGTGCTCGTGGAGATGATCCACGTACTCAAGCACACGCCCTTCAAGCTCGCCGGATACCGCGATGTAGTCAAACAGCGAGATGTGCTGGGTGTATTCGCACAACCCAACGCCGCCGCCATGCGGGCAAACCGGTACGCCGAACTTGGCGGCCATCAGCACGACTAAAATCACTTCATTGAGGCCTCCCAGGCGGGCAGCGTCCAGCTGGCAGTAGTCAATGGCGTCCGCCTGGAAGAACTGCTTGAACATCACTTTGTTGTGGCAGTGTTCGCCGGTGGCGACTCCAATAGGCGCGACGCGATGGCGGATCTCTGCGTGACCCAGAATATCGTCGGGGCTGGTGGGTTCTTCGATCCACAGCGGATCAAACTCAGCCAGGCGACGCATCTTGGTGACTGTCTCGTCGACCTCCCACACTTGGTTAGCGTCCATCATCAGCACGTTGTCCCAACCGATCTCTTCTCGCAGTAGCGCTGCACGGCGGGCATCCTCTTCAATATCGCCGCCAATTTTTTGCTTAAAGTGGGTCCAGCCTTCTGCTAACGCTTCCCGGGCCAGGCTGCGTACTTTTTCATCGCTGTAACCTAGCCAGCCTGCGGAAGTGGTGTAGCCAGGGTAGCCATCGCGGCGCATTTCGGCCTCACGCGCCGCTTTGCCGGGAGCCTGGCGGCGCAGCAGGCAAATCGCCTCTTCAGGCGTTAGCGCATCGGTAACAAAGCGGAAATCAAGGCAGCGCACCAGCTGCTCTGGGGTCATATCCACCAGCAATTTCCATACCGGCTTGCCTTCGCGTTTTGCCCACATATCCCACACGGCGTTGACGATGGCGGCGGTTGCCAAGTGAATCGCACCTTTATCAGGGCCAATCCAGCGCAGCTGACTGTCGCCGGTGAGCTCGCGCCAGAACGCACCCATATTGTCGGTAATGGAGGAAAGCTCGCGGCCCTCGATCAGCGGGGCCAGGGAATGCACGGCGGTGACCACAATCTCGTTACCCCGGCCAATGGTAAAGGTTAAGCCATGGCCTTCCGGGCTTTCGTCATCGGTATGCAGGATGACATAGGTGGCTGAGTAATCCGGTGCGGCATTCATGGCATCAGAGCCATCGAGCGAGCGCGAGGTGGGGAAACGGATATCCTGGATATCAATGTGTGTAATTGTTGTCATTGCTCTCTCCTAGTGTGATTTAAAAAGTGAAAAGATCAGCGGCGGGCCAAGTGACGCATCAGTTCGCGAATGCCGTAGGTCCAGGGCGGCAACTGATCGCTTCTGCCCACCGGGTTCACCAGGGAGCCCAAGGCTGGGGTAGAAATAGTGACGCGATCACCTAGGTGGTGAGTAAAGCCCTGGCCTTTGCCATCGCGGTCTTTGATAGGGGAGAACATCGTACCCAGAAACAGCATGAAACCATCCGGGTACTGGTGGTGATCACCGATGGTTTGGCGTACCAGGTCCAGCGGGTCGCGGCTGATTTCACGCATATCGCTCTCGCCTTGAAGCAGGAAGTCGTCATCCTCGCCTTCAATACGCAGTGAGACTTGGCAGTTGCGCACGCTATCGATAGTAAAGTGGTCATCAAACAAGCGAATAAACGGACCGATCGAGCAGGAGGCGTTGTTATCTTTCGCTTTGCCAAGCAGTAGAGCGCTGCGCCCTTCAACGTCGCGCAAGTTGACATCATTGCCCAAGGTGGCGCCGCGTACCTGACCGCGGCTGTCCACGGCCAGCACGATTTCGGGCTCAGGATTATTCCACTCCGAGGAGGCATGCAACCCCACTGGCGCACCAAAGCCTACCGAGGAAAGCGGCTGTGCTTTGGTAAACACTTCCGCATCGGGGCCGATACCTACTTCCATATATTGTGACCAGCCACCGCGCGCCTGAAGCGCTGTCTTAAGCGCCATGGCCTCTTCAGACCCGGGGGCAATCTT
Source organism: Halomonas sp. 111 (assembly GCF_052379685.1). Classification (NCBI taxonomy): domain Bacteria; kingdom Pseudomonadati; phylum Pseudomonadota; class Gammaproteobacteria; order Oceanospirillales; family Halomonadaceae; genus Halomonas; species Halomonas sp. 111. The sequence goes on along the minus strand of NZ_JBQSYV010000010.1, from coordinate 46,436 downwards.
GGAAAGGTCGGTGCCAATCAGTGCCTGCAGGTCATCCCGCAGCGCAACGGCTTTAGCCGGATCGCCGCCCGCCTGCTCCTCGATTACCCGCTCCAGTAGGCTGACGGCGAAGGTGACGCCGCAAGCTTTAACAGCCTGAACATCGCAAGGGGCGAGCAGGTAGGGCGCTTGTGGTTGAGCCAGTTGGGAATTCGCCAGCAGCGTCTCGATGCTGCCCAACGATGCACCCTCTGCGCGTTGCACCACCTCCAGCACATCGTCGCGTTCCAGTAGGTCAGCCATGGTAGGGCCAAACTCTGTAATATCGATGATGTTGCCCTCGTGCACTGTGACCAATGCGGGACCCGGGTGTGTGCCATCCAGCCATACGCGGCCCACGAGCAGGGCATTATCCAAGTCGGTGGGAAGAGTATCAGTCAGTGATAGTGGTTGCATGAGCGTCTCCTGGTTGCCAGGCGACCGGCAGCTCATGCCTTGTCGCCTATGTTGTTATAGATGGTTGTAATAGGTGTTGCTCTGTATGACAGGTATACCAGAACATGACTTACTCTAGCGCACCGCTACATTTCGGGTCGATAGGCAAATCTGTTTAGATGAAGGTAGTTGCGCAATTGAAGGCCACCAGCTAGGTTTTAAACTGCTGGTATGATACGTATACAGCAAGATGATCGGTTACATCCGCTATTGCTATTCGCAAGTGCTACTCGCAAATAACCAACAATAAATCTAATGGTTGTGAGGAAAATAAGATGCGCTACAAAAGCCAATACCACCTAGCCATGTCTCGCCTGTTAACCGCTACGCTAATCGCTGCAGGTATCAACGTGGCCGGTGCGGTACAGGCCGCCGAGAACCTGCGTTTTGCCCACGTTTATGAAACGTCGGAACCTTTCCATAAGTGGGCACTGTGGGCGGCGGATGAAATTGAAGAGCGCACCGATGGCCGTTACACCATGGAGGTATACGCCGCTTCTTCTTTGGGTAAAGAGGAAGATATTAACGAAGGGCTTGGGCTAGGTACGGTGGATGTCATTTATACCGGCACGCAGTTTGCTGGCCGCGGTTATGGGCCAATCGGTATTGCGGGGGCTGCGTATATGTTCCGTGATTTTGATCACTGGCAGGCCTTTGCTGACAGTGACCTGTTTCAGGAAATTGCCCGGGGCTACCAGGATGCAACCGGGAACGTGCCATTGACGCTCAATTATTATGGCGAACGCCATGTAACGTCGAATGCGCCGATCAATACACCCGAGGATATGGCAGGCCTCAAAATACGTGTGCCCAACGCGCCGATGTACATGATGATGCCTAACGCAGTAGGCGCTAACCCCACCCCGATTGCTTTCGATGAAGTCTACCTGGCCCTGCAGCAAGGCGTGGTTGACGCGCAGGAAAATCCGCTGCCAACCATTCGCGCCAAGGCGTTTCATGAGGTACAGGATTACATCAATCTGACCGGCCATATTACTGATTCGCTGATCACGATCGTAGGTGGACCGCGGTGGAACCAACTGAGCGAAGAGGATCAGGAAATATTCCGCGAGGTATTCCAGGAAGCCGCTGAGAACAACACCCAAGATATCCTGCAGGCTGAGGCAGAGCTGGTCGCCTGGTTTGAAGAGCAGGGTAATACCATCAACGAAGTGGATCGCGACATCTTCCGTGAGGCCGTTGTACCCGCTCATAACGGCGATGCCGCCACCTGGGATCAGGAAACCTATGATCGCCTACAGGCTATCGGCCAATAATCCAACCTCAGCGAGCACTTCGCTAACTTTTTAGCGAAGTGTCTGGAGTATTGTGCCATGAGTGACGCACGCGAAGATGCACCGCCCAGCATTGATCCGATGGTGGATTTTGAATCCGCCTTTGAAGATGCCCCCTTCAAACTGAGTGATTATCGAATTGAAGACTTTGTGACCCTGACGCTGTTCTGGGCACTTATTCTGGTGGTCTTCGCTCAGTTTTTTAGCCGCTATGTGCTGGGCAGTTCTATCGGCTGGACCGAGGAAATTGCCCGTTATCTGCTGATTGGGGTTGGCTTTTTGGGCAGCGTAATGGCCGCCCGCAACGGCAGCCACATCCTGGTGGAGTTCTTCTACCATTACATGCCGGAGTGGCAGGCACGCTTACTGGAGCGCCTAGTGGGCCTGGTAAGCCTTGGCTTTTATATAGCAATGGCGTGGATCGCCTATCAACTGGCAGCACGTACCAATAGCCTGATGGTATCGGTCGACCTGCCCAAGAGCATCATCTATTTCACGGTTTGTGCGGCATTTTTATTAATGGCGCTACGTACCATCCAGCGGCTTTATCTGAGGTGCCGGGATCGTACCGATGTCGCTTGAAAAGTGGTATCCCGTTATGCCATTTTTATCGAGAGGCCTGCTATGTCCCGAATCTCCATGATGCGCTGGCAAAAACCGTTAGTGTCGCCGCTGCTCTCGGCACTGGCCGTGCTGGGTTGCGTGATATTACCGCTGATGGGCTATGACCTCGGCTTCTTGTTTTTCGCATTATTCACCATGTTGGTGCTCGGGGTCCCCATTGCGATTAGCTTGGCGGGCGCCTGCTTGATGTTTGTACTGATCACCGGTCAGGTACCCAATATCGTCATAGCGCACCGCATGATCAACGGCATCGACAGCTTTCCACTGCTGGCCATTCCGTTTTTTATCTTTGCTGGCAGCCTGATGAATAACGGCGGCATCACGGAGCGGATTTTCAATTTTGCTAAGGCCCTGATGGGCTGGATGCGCGGTGGGCTGGGGCACGTGAACGTGGGCGCCAGTATCGTGTTCTCTGGAATGTCAGGGGCGGCCGTGGCGGATGCCGGTGGCCTTGGCATGATTGAAGTGAAGGCGATGAAAGATGCGGGCTACGATGAGGAGTTTGCGGTGGGTATTACCGCGGCCTCATCCACCATCGGGCCGATTATCCCGCCGAGTTTACCCATGGTCATTTACGGCGTTATGGCCTCAGCCTCTGTGGGCCAGCTGTTTGCCGCCGGGTTAATTCCTGGGCTGTTAATGGGGGGGATGTTAATGCTGATGATCTTTATCATCTCGCGCCGGCGGGGCTATCAGCGTGACGCGATATTTTCGATGCGCGTGCTTGGGCATACCTTTAAGCGGGCTTTTCTATCCTTAATGACGCCCGTCATTATCGTGGGCGGTATTATCACCGGTGCTTTTACCCCTACCGAGGCGGCGGTCGCTGCTGTGTTTTATGCGCTGATACTGGGAGTAGTGGTTTACCGCACCCTGACCTGGCGGAAATTGTTAAAAGTCAGTATGGAAACCATCGAGACAACCGCGGTAATCCTGTTCATTGTCTCTTCAGCATCGATATTTGCCTGGATACTCACTAGCAATCAGGTTACCCAGAACGTGATTGCCTTAATGGGGCCCTTTGCCGATAGCAAACTCGCCGTACTGATGATGGCCAACATTGTACTCATCATTGTCGGCTGCTTTATGGAAACTATTGCCGCGATCACCATCCTGGTGCCGGTCCTGTTGCCCATGGCGGTTGCCGTCGGTGTTGATCCCGTTCATTTTGGCGTGATTATGGTGCTCAACCTGATGATCGGCCTGTTGACGCCGCCGGTGGGAATGGTGCTCTACGTACTTTCCCGAGTATCCAATGTCAGCTTTGAGCGCTGCATGCGAGGAACCATTCCGTTCCTGATTCCGCTGGTGATCTGCTTGTTATTAGTGACCTTTATTCCGGCTATTTCCATGTGGCTTCCCACGCTGATATACCGTTGAGCACGACCGGCTGATTAGCCGTTAACAACAATATTAGGCTTTGGAGTATTGTTTGATGACCGATACGTCATTGGATTTTCGCGTTACCCGTGAGGATTTAACGCGCTTTATGCAAGCGGCACTTGTGGCTGCTGGCGCCAATCAAGCATCTGCAGATGCCGTGAGCCGAGCGTTGGTAACCGCTTCACGCATGGGTACAGATAGCCACGGGTTACGTCTATTGCCGCACTATTTACAGGCACTCAAAGGCGGACGTATCAACGGCGCGCCTGACATGGTGTTTCACCAGCGCTTGGCGGCAACGGGCTTTTTAGATGCCGATGATGGGCTAGGCCATTTGGCAGGCTACACCGCCATCGAGCAGGCCATGACGATGGCAGGCGAAGTGGGAGTGGGAGCTGTAGCGGTTGGTAACTCATCGCACTTTGGGGCAGCGGGATGCTATGCGTTGGCGGCGGCCGAGCGGGGCTACCTAGGCATGGCGTTCTGTAACTCGGACCCATTCGTGCTGCTGCATGACGGCGCCAAGCCTTTTCACGGCACTAACCCCATCGCTTTTGCTGCACCGGTGGCAGGGAGCGCGCCGTACCTGTTGGATATGGCGACCAGCTCGATTCCCTGGAACCGCGTGCGGCAGTTCGGGGCGATTGGTCGCGAGCTGCCGGATCAGGTTGCTGCTAATGCTGAAGGTAAGGTGAGCCGCGTGCCTAGCGAGGTTACAGCATTGCTGCCGTTAGGAGGCAGTAGCTTTGGGTTTAAAGGCGCAGGGCTTGGCGGCATGGTCGAGATACTTAGTTCGATGCTCTCGGGAATGCAGCACGGCTTCAAGCTTTTACCCATGGTCGGGCCGGATATGTCGACGCCACGTGGCGTGGGGCATTTCTTTTTAGCAATGAAACCCGATGCGTTTGTGGAAGAAGGCACGTTTGCACGCGGACTGGCTGAATATTTAGCGGATCTCCGGGCCCAGCCTGCTACACCAGACGCGCGGGTAATGGCGCCAGGTGATCGCGAATGGCGCTGTCAGGCGCAGCGCGATGTCGGCGGCATTCCACTGGATTCTGCCAATCAGTCGGCTTATGCAGAGATCGCCAAGCAGTACCAGCTAGCGCCGCTGTTTCGGCTCGATTGAAGGTACAGTTAAAGGATTGCAATGGGAAATGCAGTAAAGTGGCGGTGAATTCCAGGTTAATCAGGAGTGACTGCCTATGAGCAGATACCGGATCGAGCGTAAAACGTTGTCTGAACAGGTCGCCGAACAGCTCGAGGCAGAGATTCTTGAGGGGCGGCTAAGCGAAAATGATCAATTGCCTTCAGAACGGGAATTGATGGAGCAGTTTGGTGTGGGCAGACCCGCCGTGCGTGAAGCGCTGTTCCATTTGCAGCAGCTTGGGCTAATCGCGATCAACAGCGGTACGCGTGCCAGGGTGATCCGACCTACTGCCGAAGCCGTCATGGCGAGGCTTTCTGGCGTTACCCGACAATTGCTTTCCAAGCCTGATGGGCAGCAGTATTTTCAGGAAGCCCGGGCGATGTTCGAGATATCGCTGGCGCGTCATGCTGCGCGCCACGCAAGCGACGAGGATTTGATGCGATTGCGCGATGCGCTGTCAGACAATCGTGACGCTATTGGAGATGAGGCTCGTTTCAAGCGCTCCGATAACGACTTCCATGGCGTATTGGCGAGTATCGGCCGCAACCCGATCTTTGATGCTATTCACGTGGCGCTTTCTGAGTGGCTGGATGATCGACGCGCTTTGGTATTACAGCAAAAGGGTGAGGATAAGGCGGCCACTGCTGCTCATACTGAAATCATCGAAGCGATCGAGTCCCGGGACCCTGATGCGGCCGAGGCGGCCATGCGGCGCCACCTCGACCGTCACTACGGCACCTATAGGCAGCTTAAAAAACGCCTATCGGATGCTTCTTAACGTTGCTGGGGCTAGCCCTCACGTTTGCCATCGACCAGTCGTGAAACCTTAAAAGGATTATCGTCGCGCAATGCTTCTGGCAGTAAGCCAGCAGGCAGGTCCTGATAGCAGACGGGGCGCAGGAAGCGATAAATCGCGGCGCTGCCGACGGACGTGGTGCGGCTGTCGGACGTTGCCGGGAACGGTCCTCCATGCACCATCGCGTGACCCACTTCGACCCCGGTCGGCCAGCCATTGGCCAGGAGTCGGCCGGCGCGCTGCTCAAGCGTGGGAAGAAGTGATTTTGCGGCCTCCAGGTCGCCATCGTCCATTTGCAGGGTAATCGTCAGCTGACCTTCGAGCTGGTCGGCAACACGCTGCATCTCCCGCGTATCAGCGCACTCAATGACCAGCGAGGTAGCGCCGAAGATTTCGCCCTGAAGCGCGTCATTGTTAAGGAAGTCCTGAGCGCTGGCTACAAATAGCCCCGGTTGACAGCTATACGGGCCGCTACCTGACTGACCACGGGCTACTTCCTTGACGCTTGGTTGGCCCGAAAGGGCGGAGACACCGCTTTGATACGCCTCATGGATGCCGGGCGTCAGCATCGTTTGGGCGCCGCTGGCTTTAACGGCTTCCCCAGCGGTAGTGATAAACGCATCCAGGTCAGCGCCTTTAAGGCCAATGACCAGACCAGGGTTGGTGCAGAACTGACCCGCGCCCATATTCAGCGAGGCAACAAAGCCTTCGGCAATCTTGTTGCCGCGTGCTTTCAGCGCCTCGGGGAACAGGAATACCGGGTTGATGCTGCTCATCTCGGCATAAACGGGAATCGGCTCGGGACGCGCTTGGGCCGTCGCCATCAAGGCCATGCCGCCGCTGCGCGAGCCGGTAAAACCAACCGCTTTAATACGCGGGTCTGAGACCAGCGCCTGGCCAATATCGCGACCTGAGCCGAACAGCAGCGAAAACACCCCTTCCGGCATGTTGCACTTGGCCGCAGCGCGTTGAATAGCGCGGCCTATCAGCTCAGAAGTGCCGGGGTGGGCAGAGTGGCCCTTGACCACCACCGGGCAGCCTGCTGCCAGTGCCGAGGCGGTATCGCCCCCTGCTACGCTGAAAGCCAATGGGAAGTTGCTGGCACCGAACACGGCCACGGGGCCAAGCGGAATATGGCGCTGACGTAAGTCGGCACGCGGCATGGGTTGGCGATCAGGCTGGGCCGGGTCGTGGCGTAAATCCAGCCATTCGCCCGCACGTACTACCGAGGCGAACAGCCGCAGCTGACCGCAGGTCCGGCCTCGCTCGCCTTCAAGGCGCGCTTCAGGCAGGCCCGTTTCGGCCACGCCGCGCTGGGTCAGGTCAGCACCAATGGCCTCAATTTCTTCGGCAATGGTTTCCAGGAAGTGAGCGCGCGCTTCAAGTGAAGTTTCGCGGTATTGATCAAACGCCGCTTCGGCAAGCTGGCAGGCTTTTTCAACCTCGGCGCGGCTACCACCGGGGTAGCGCGGCTCCAGTGTCTCGCCGGTGGCCGGGTTAACGGCAACAATATCGGCTTGAGTACCGGTGACGGCCTGTTGACCGATAAGCAGTGTACCTTGCAGTGTCATGTAGCCTCCTGTTAAAGCGCGTTGACGATGGTTGTTTCGTGCTTGTGATTCGTTGGCATGCGTAGCGTGTTGCGTAGTGAGCGGCCAAAATCGTTAAGCGTGATCTCGAAACGATCACCATCGCGAGTTTGAATCTGATCGGCGAAGCTAAGAGTAGCCGTGCCGAAGAAGTGGACGTGGACATCGCCCGGTCGGCGAAAGCCTGCGTATTTGAAGTGGTGGTGCTCAAGATTGGCGAGGCTGTGGGCCATATTGGACTCACCGGTTAAAAACGGCTTTTCCCACAATGTTTGGCCATCGCGCACAATGCGGCTGGTGCCTTCAAGGTGGGCAGGCAACTCTCCGATCAACAGCTCTGGGCCAACGCTACAGGCGCGCAATTTAGAGTGCGCCAGCCATAGGTAGTTAAAGCGCTCAGTAACATGGTCGGAAAATTCGTTACCCACAGCGTAGCCAATCCGCCACGGAGTGCCATCGTCAGCCACAATATAGAGCCCCGCAAGCTCTGGTTCTTCACCAGCATCTTGGGCAAACGCGGGAGAAGGCATGTCTGCTTCCGGCGCGACGATACAGTCGCCATCGCCTTTATAGAACCATTCCGGCTGCGACCCTTCGGCGTTATCGGAAGGCTTTCCGCCTTCAACGCCGAGTTTGAACATACGCATGGAGTCGGTCAGTTCCTCCTCGGCCACTTGAGTTTTAGCATGCATGGCGGATCGCGTATCGGCACTGCCCAAGTGGGTGAGGCCGGTGCCGGTCACCAAGCAGTGGGCGGGGTCGGGATGCGTGAGCGGCGGTAGCAGGCGCTGCTCGTCGATTAGCGTTTGGTAATCAATCTGCGTGTCGCCAAGCCGTGATTTAATGGCTTGTTCAAGCGACTCCCCAGCGGCAATAGCGGCTTTAGCTAGCGCGTAAGTGCCGCCCTCGATGGCGATGGGGCGAACCGTCTGGGCATCCTCTACCAGAGCAACGTGAACTTGGTTCTGGTCAAGGTACTGAATCAAGCGCATATGATTTCCTTATATAATGTCAGTGATTAGTTGCCGCGCACAGCGGTGAGGTCCGGCAGCCATGTCACAATGCCGGGGAAGGCAATCAAGATAACCAGTACCACTAGCAGGGCGGCGTAGTAGGGCAGCATGGCCTTAACTAGCTGTTCCATGGAGACCTTACCGACGCCACAGCCAACGTAAAGGCAGGTGCCCACTGGCGGTGTTAAAAGGCCGATACCCAGAATGAACGCCATGAGCACGCCAAAGTAGACGGGGTCAACACCCACCGAGGTAACGATAGGCGTCAGCATCGGCGCCATGATGACCATGGCGGGGGTCAGGTCCATCACGAACCCCACTAGCAGTAGTAAGCCCGCAACGATTAACAACAGTAGGAAAGGGTCCTGAGTGATTGCCTGAACCTGGGTAACCAGTGTTTGCGGCACCATATTGATAGTCAGAAACCAAGCGATGACGGTGGCAAAGGCCAGCAGAAGTAACACCATCCCGGTTAATCGAGCTGTGCGAATTAACATGCCCCACAGCTCGCGGATGTGAAATTCGCGATAGATCACCAACGAGATAAACAGCGAGTAGAGCAGGGCGGCAACGGCGGCTTCAGTAGCGGTAAATACGCCACCAATAATTCCACCGATGACGATCACCGGCAGCACCAAGGCCAGCCACGCCGCCTTGAAGGCTTTCCACAGTACATCGAAACGGAACTTGCGGGTCTGCCCGGCGTGGCCGATGGTGGCCATGATAAAGGTCGTGGCCATTAGCCCAAGGCCAATCAATACCCCTGGCACGATACCGGCGATAAACAGGCGGCTAATCGAGGTTTCGGTCACAATGCCAAATAAAATCAGAGGTATAGACGGCGGAATGATGATGCCGATGACCGAGGAGACAGTATTGATCGCCGTGGCCTGCGGGGCGGTATAGCCCTGCTTGGTCATGGACGGAATCATCATTGCGCCGGTCGCGGCTGTATCGGCCACGGCAGAACCACTAATGCCGCCAAAGAACATTGAGCCGGTAATCGCGACCTGGCCCAGACCACCGCGAACGAAACCGACCAAAGCCCCAGCAAGCTCCATTAAGCGGCGGGCAATGCCGCCGTTGCTCATTACTTCGCCCACTAGAATAAAGAACGGGATGGCCAACAGAGGGAAGCTATTTACCCCACGTATTGACTGCTCAATCATGATGGAGAGAGGAATATCCGAGAGTAGCGCCATCACCACGGCCGCAACGCCCAAACCAAAGGCGATGGGTAAGCCCAAGGCCAGCGACGCGAACAGAATGCCTAAAAAAATCCATAGCATGGTCTAATGGTCTCCATCAGCGGTGGAAATAACGTCCGGCGAGCGTATCTGCAAAATGCTTTGCCAAGCGCGCCAGATGGCTACCGCGGCAATGAAGGCAGCGCAGAGTACCAGCGAGACATTCACGATATTCCATGGCACGCCAAGGATCGCGGTGCGCCCGGAAGCACGTGACATCACCAGAAAGCCACCCCAGACAATGACGCCCATCAACGCGGTGATCACCAGGTGCTGAAACAGATACAGCGCATGGGCGGCGCGTGGTTTTAACCTGCGCACTAAGATATCCACCGCAATATGTTCATAGCGGGCAAATGCCGCCGCAGCTCCCAGGAAAATCAGCCAGATGAACAGCATGCGTGCCAGCTCATCGGCCCAGGGCAGCGAGTGATTCAATACGGCGCGGCCCACCACGTTAGCCGATACCGACACGATGAGCGCTACCAGCAGAGCCGCAATTGTGTGCTCCATTGCCAGTGTTAGCCATCGGAACAGCGCAGGACCACGGCGCTGCTCGGTATCGATCTCCAGCGGCTCGCGCTGAGGGTCATCGAAAAAGGCCGTGGTATCCGGAATAGGAGTATCAGGTGTGTCCATGAGCTCTCCGAAAAGACAGGTAACGACCATGCAAGAGGCGTTGGCCTCTTGCATGGTCTAATCGTGGAAAATGCGCACGAGAGCAATCCGAAGTATCAGCGGATACCTATTGGGCTGCTGTCGACCCGGCGAGCCGCTGGAACTCTGCCACCAGGTCTTCACCAATGCGCGGGGCCCATTCGTCATAAACAGGCTGTACGGCTTCCTGGAAAGCAGCTATCTGCTCGTCATTAAGGCGGGTAATTTGCATGCCACGTTCTTCAAGCTGGTCGCGTGCCCAATCGTCATACTCGGCCGAAAGCTGAACTTCATAATCGGCAGCCTGTAGCGCGGCTTCCTGAACCAGCTCCTGATACTCAGGATCGAGGCGATCCCAGGTGCGCTGAGAGATCATCTTGATAAAGGGGGTATACACGTGGCGCGTTTCCGAGCCGTAATCCTGCACTTCATAGAAGTTGGACGTCAGGATGGTACTCCAGGGGTTTTCCTGTCCATCGACAACGCCCTGCTCCATGGCTGAAAACAGCTCACCAAATGCCATGGGTGTCGGGTTGGCTCCTAGCGCTTGCCAGATAGCCAGGTGAACGGGGTTTTCCATGGTGCGTACGGAAAGACCGCGAACGTCTAAACCGGCTACGTCTTCCGGCGATGAGACTTCGCGTGCGCTATTGGAAAGCTGGCGGAAGCCGTTTTCAGCAAAGGCCAGCGCTTTGATGCCGGTGCCATCAAACGCGTCGAGCATCTCTTGCGCGGCGTCGCTGCGCATGGCTTCAATGGCAGCCTCACGGGTTGGGAGCAGGAACGGCAGATCGAAAACGGCCAGCTCTTCAACGTAGCCGGTAGCGGGGGAGGAGGATGGGTAGGTCATGTCCAGTGTGCCGGTCTGGAGCATTTCCATCATTTGCACGTCATCACCGAGCTGGCTGTTGGGGAAGATGTTGACGCTGATTCTTCCTTCGCTACGCTGGTCGAGAATATCCGCAAAGTATTGGCTGGAGATGTACTGAGGCGAGCTTTCGGCAAGGCCAAGCCCCATGCGTAGGGTCACGCTACCATGATCACCTACAACGCTACCTTCGATCTCGGGCGGGTCAGAAAGGTCGGGCGTTTGCGCGTAAGCCATGCCTGAGCTGAGCAGCGTAGCACCGGTCATTAGCAAGGTGCGCTTCCAAAGATAATGCATCGTTATCACTCTCCTGGCGTACTGCAGACCGCTTCGCGAAGAACGTCTTGCAAGCGAGCTGCAACGTGGTTGTTGTTATGTTTGAGCGGCACTTCCCTCGTGGGGTCAGCACCGCAGCCCTGAACTGAATGTCTAACGTTTTGAGTATATGTTCAACATATACTTTTGTATGTATCGACGGCGCTGTAAAGAACGCGTACCGTCATGGCGACCCCCTCTCCTTATGTTTAAAGGAGATTATTGAATTTAATTGAGAATGTTAGTAGACGGTTAAGTGGCTTAGGCACGCCTGCTGACGTTTTACCTTTACTTTAGGCGTGGAGCGTAGCCATGGCCAACCCTCATCGAATAACCCCTGAGCAGTTGCGTTCACGTTACTGGTTCGATAACCCTGATCATCCCGGCACTACGGCGCTGTGTATTGAGCGTTACCTCAATTACGGCATTACGTTGGATGAGTTGACGAGCGGTAAGCCGATTATTGGTATCTGCCAGTCGGGATCTGATTTAACCCCGTGCAACCGTCACCATATTGATCTGGTCAAGCGGGTTAAAGACGGTATTCGCGCGGCGGGTGGCGTGCCGTTCGAGTTCCCCATGCATCCTATCCATGAGAATGTGCGTCGGCCGACCGCAGCGCTGGATCGCAATCTTGCATACTTGGGGTTGGTGGAAGTGCTCCATGGCTATCCGTTAGACGGCGTGGTGCTCACCACCGGCTGTGACAAAACCACTCCCGCTGCGCTGATGGCCGCGGCAACGGTGAATATCCCCGCGATTGTGCTGTCCGGTGGGCCGATGCTTAACGGCTGGCGGGGCGCCGAGCGGGTGGGCTCGGGCACGATTATCTGGGAGCTACGCAAGCGCCTGGCAGCGGGGGATATCGACTACGCAGAATTCCTTTCCCGCGCCAGCGACTCAGCGCCTTCGATTGGCCACTGCAATACCATGGGCACCGCGTCCACCATGAACTCCATGGCTGAGGTATTGGGCATGAGCCTGCCGGGCTCGGCAGTCATCCCCGCGCCCTACAAAGAGCGCGCCATGGCGGCCTATGACACCGGTGTGCGAATCGTCGATATGGTCTGGGAAGACCTGCGCCCGCTGGATATTCTGACTCGTGAAGCGTTTGAGAACGCCATTGTGGCCTGCTCGGCCATGGGCGGCTCGTCCAACGCGCCGGTACATATTAACGCTATCGCCCGTCATGCAGGCATTGAGCTGAATAACGATGACTGGCAGCGCCTGGGCCACGAGATTCCGCTGCTGGCCAACGTGATGCCCGCCGGGGCTTTTCTATGTGAAGAGTTTCACCGCGCGGGGGGCGTGCCGGCAATCCTTCATGAACTCCAGGGGGCCGGCAAGCTGCATAGCGATGCGCTGACGGTGAATGGTCGCTCTCTGGGCGATAATCTGCAGGGCCGGGAAACCCAGGATCCCAATGTGATTTGCCGCTACGCCGAGCCGCTGGTGGCCCATGCAGGGTTTCTTAATCTCAAGGGCAATTTGTTCGATTCCGCGCTGATGAAAACCAGCGTTATCTCTCGAGATTTCCGCGAGCGCTTCTTGAGCGATCCCGGCGACCCTGAAGCCTTTGAAGGCAAGGTGGTGGTGTTTGATGGCTCAGAAGATTATCACGCGCGTATCGACGACCCAGTGTTGAATATCGACGCTCGCACCATTTTAGTGATGCGTGGCGCTGGCCCGGTAGGGCATCCCGGCGGCGCCGAAGTGGTTAATATGCAGCCGCCAGAGGCGTTGATAAAACAAGGGATTGAGTCGCTGCCCTGCCTGGGCGATGGGCGCCAGTCGGGCACATCCGGCTCGCCGTCGATTCTCAACGCGTCTCCGGAAGCGGCCACCGGGGGCGGGCTGGCGCTGCTTGAGAGCGGCGATCGGCTGCGGGTTGATCTTAAGCGTGGCGAGGTGCAACTGCTGATTGACGCCAGTGAGCTGGAAGCCCGCCGCAAGCGTTTGGCCGAGCAGGGCGGCTACCGTTACCCAGGCCACCAGACCCCTTGGCAAGAGATTCAGCGCAGCATGGTCGAGCCGCTGGATCGTGGCATGACATTAGAACCTGCGACCAAGTACCGCGATGTCGCCCGCCAGCATCCGCCCAGGGATAATCACTAGCATGAGCCGCTTTAGTGCTTTATCACATCGCCAGCAGGGGCTGCTGTTGACCGGTGGCGGCGCGATGATCATGGCGCCGGATGCCTTGCTGATCAAGGTAGCCGACCTGCCCGATGCTGAGATACTCATGTGGCGCGGCTTTCTCTCCGCGCTGGGGTTTTTGCTAATCGCCTTGGCGCGCTATGGCCGCGGCACATTGGCGGCTTATCGCCGCTGCGGTTGGACCGGCATCGCCGTGGCGCTGCTGTTCAGTCTAACCACCTGCGGTTTTGTACTTGGCAATCAGTACACCAAGGCAGGTAACGTGTTGATGATCCTGGCCAGCGCACCATTGATCGCGGCAATTCTCTCCTGGGTCATTCTCAAGGAGCGCTTGCCCCGACGCACTTGGCTTGCGATCTGTTTGTGCATGGCAGGTGTCGCCATGATTGCGTTAGATGACTCGGGCGCAGGCTCGTGGGTAGGCAACGCTTTCGCCTTGGTGACGGCGACGACTCTGGCGATTAACTTTACCCTCTGCCGTACGCGGCCGGGGGTGGATATGAGCCCGATGCTGGTATTCAACGGCCTTATTGTGGGAAGCGTAGCAGGGATTTTCTGGCTGGCGGGCAGCGAGCCATCCTTACCCGCTACGAACCAGCTAGCGGTGGTGGTATTGCTTTGCCTGTTCATTGTGCCTTGCGGCGTCACACTGTTGCAGCGTGGGCCGTTGTATCTGCCTTCCGCTGAAGTCGGCTTGCTGCTGTTGCTGGAAGTCGTGGTGGGCACACTGTTGGCTTGGTGGATTCTGGCGGAACAGCCCGCACCGGTCGCCATGGTGGGCGGCGCCTTGGTGCTTGGTACGTTAAGTGCTAAAGGGCTTTATGAACGGCGGCTGGAGCTGAGACAGCGCGCCGGGCTTGAAACGACGACACCCGTAACCGTAGACAGGTCAAGTACGTTATGATTGTCTGGAATTGAAATAGGGTCTTATCGCAGTGACATCATCTCTCAGTAAGCCGCTGGCTCGCCCCAGTATCGCTGAATACCTTGCCGAGAAAATCTTCGGCGGGTGCTATCGCCCCGGCGACTTTGTGCCGCGTGAACTGGACCTATGTGAACGCTTTTCGCTTAACCGTTCGGCGGTACGTAGCGATCTGCGCCAACTGGTGGAGGCGGGGATTATCGAGCGTATCTCAGGCCACGGCTCTAAGGTGCGTGAGTACTCAGAGTGGCATATTCTCGATGTTCAGGTGACCGACTGGCTTACCCGTTATGCGGCCCCCAATCCCGATATTCAGCGCGAAATTCTCGCGTTTCGTCTGGATGTTGAGCCCTATGTGGCGATGACCGCCGCCAAGCGCGCCAAGGCGCGTGATTTAGTGGCCATCGAAGAGGCCTTTGAAGGGCTGGGCCAGAACCTGCGCAATGCGACCTGCCAAGAAGAACGGCGTTTACACAGCGAGTGTGATATCGCCTTCCACGAGGCGATCTTTAAGGCGACCCACAATATCGTCTGGGTGCAGCTGTCGCATATCCTGCGGCCCTCTATCTACCTGCTGGTCTCGATGTCGAACGAAAGCGCCTCTGATCCGGAAGAAAGCCTGGAGCGTCATCGCCAACTGATGGAAAGCATCCGGCTGCGTCGCCCTCGCGAGGCGTTTCTAGCGGCCCAAGCGGTATTGGCAGGGACGGCAGAAGCGCTAGGGCTTGAGCATAGCGTCAGCTCATTAGGGCGCAGCGTTGAGCTGCCCCACGCTGCGCCCTGAATCTATTTCTCGTTAAGCTTTCACATTAAAACCTTTTACATTAAAACCTTTCACATCAAAACAAAGGCAAGCACATGTCTGACTTCAACCTCGGCTTAGTGGGTGTGGGCAAAATCGTTCGTGACCAGCACCTTCCGGCGATAGCTACCATCCCGCATTGCCTGCTTGTCGCCACTGCAGATCCTCACGCTACGTTACCGGGCGTGTCCGGCTATCAAGACCTGGGCGCGATGCTCGATGCCCACCCTGAAATAACCGCCGTGGCAATCTGCACGCCGACGCACCTGCGTTACTCACAGGCGCGCCTGGCGTTGCTGCGTGGCAAGCATGTGCTGCTGGAGAAGCCACCTGGGGCCACACTCAGTGAGGTGGAAAGCTTGATTTCGCTGGCTGCCGAGCAAGGCGTTAGCTTGTTTGCCGCTTGGCACTCACGCTTTGCCCCCGGCGTAGCAAAAGCCAAGCAGTGGCTGTCAGCACGCCAGGTTCAGCGCGTCGAGATCGAGTGGAAAGAAGACGTGCGAGTATGGCACCTAGGTCAGGCGTGGATATGGCAGCCGGGCGGTATGGGGGTATTTGATCCAGGTATCAACGCGCTTTCGATCGTCACCAGCATTCTTCCTCAGGCGTTTTTTCTGCGCCAGGCACAGTTATGGGTACCGACTAATTGCCAGACCCCAATTGCCGCTGAGCTGTCTTTTGCCGATCCAGATGGTGCCGAGATTGAGGCGGTCTTTGATTTTCGCCAAACCGGCCCACAAACCTGGGATATCCACGTCGCTACGGATAACGGACGTTTGAGCCTGACCCAGGGAGGGCGGCGCCTGATGATTAACGACGAGCTTATAGTGGATGAGGAGGAGCGCGAGTATGCAGGCCTTTATAGCCACTTTATTGAGCTTGTCGCCAGTGGGCGTAGTGACGTGGATGTAGCGCCACTACGCCAAGTGGCTGACGCATTTTTGTATGGCCACCGCGAGGCTACCGACGCGTTTGTGGAGTGAACGCTGCCAATTCGCGATGGAAAGTTAAGCCGCGATGGCGAGGTAACCTAGGGTTTATCTCAGTGCTTGTTGCCGTCTGAGCCCATACCATTACGCTGCATGCAGCTGTCGTAAGATTGGGGAACGAAGCTCTCTTCCCCCACGTCATTTCGAGCCTGTTTAAGGAACTCACAAAGTGGGGGAAGCATGTCGGATGTTAGCCGGTACTCGGTTAACGTTTCAGCTAGATAACGCATGTCTTTCTCTGCATTTCCAAGGCTGAACTGCAATTTTGTGCACTCTTTCTGCAGCACCCACTCCATAACCGGGGCCAGCATGGCGCTGTTGGCGCCACCCTGAGAACAGATTTCCAGCAATTTATTCTGCGGGACATCCATTCCGGCAGCCATGGTAGCGGCTTCGCTAACCAGTGCCGCCGCACCCAGCGACAGGAAGTTATTGATAAGTTTCAGCTTATGCGCTGACCCGACGGCACCCACATGAAAGATGTTCTCGGCGAAGCTTTCGATGACCGGCGTAATACGCGTAACCGTTGAGGTATCGCCTCCCAGCATGACGTTGAGCCGCCCCTCACGGGCTTCGCGCGGTGTGCGGGCTAACGGCGCATCAACCAGGGTCACTCCGTGCTCTGCGACAGTTTCAGCAAGGCGCTCGGTCGATTCAGGATGAGCCGTAGAGCAGTCGACAATAATCAGCCCTTCATGGGCCCCGGCCATCAAACCATCGGTTCCGGTCACAATTTCGCTAACCTGTTCGGATGTTTTGACGCAGATAAAAACAATATCGCTGTTTTTGGCCATCTCGGCAGCACTTGCAACTTCAACTGCCCCTTCGGCAGAGAGCACCTCTAAAGGCGAGCGATTGCGATGCGCCATAACGCTGAGCGGGTAGCCATTACGCACTATATTGCGGGCCATTTCCTTACCCATTAAGCCGAGCCCGATGAATCCGATACGTTCCTGTTTCATGGTGACCTCCAATCAGTTATTTGATGACGTCCTGGATAACGCTCACTTGTCTGAACTTGACCATAAACCTAAGCAGAAAGCGGTTATTGGCGTGCCTGAGGGAAGGCAACGCCTAAACGCTCTGACCAATCGTGAAGCGCTTCGGGAACGCCCTCTGGAAGCGGAACACCTTGTTGTGAGTAGCGCTTATGGAGATCGAGCCCGCGCTCTCCAGGAATGCGTACCTGAGGATCGCCTTCAGCGACGGGATTGTTACGGCACGCATCGGCCAACGCGCCGGTTTCACGCTTGAACGCTTCAAGCCCACCAAAGGCTTCCGGGTCCAGTACCTGCACCATGACCGAAGCCCCCCACTGCGAAGGTGACTGGACGCGCCCGAACCCTGCCAGGCCAGACGTCAAGGCTTCTACCATGAGCCCTAGTGCGTAGCCTTTATGGCCGTGATCTAGCCCGCCGATGGGCATAATGCTGCCTTTGGGCTCGTCGAAAAGTACCTCGGGGCGATCGGTTGCCTGGCCCTGATTGTCTTTAAGCCACGGATAAGGCAAGCGGCTATTTTGCTTGTTAAGCCGCCCGACCATGCCATTGGTGGTAATGGACGTACTGACATCCAAAAGAACAGGGCCTGAATCAGTCGGGTAGCCCACGGCGATAGGGTTGGGCGTATGGGTCGCCACTAACCCGCCATAGGGGGCAACGGATTTGGTCGCCGGGTCGGATGATTCAATCACCACCACGAGGTCTTGATCGGTAGCACGCTTTAGGTAGGCAGCCAGACAGGCAATATGGTTAGAGCGCCGAATCACCACCGTACCGGTACCGCAGGAACGCGCCATGGATTCCGCAGCTTCCATGGCTTTGAGAATCAACCACGGCCCAGGTAAGTAACAGCCATCCCAGGTTTGTACGGCGGCTCGTTGAGAAATCACCTCATAGTCACCAGTGACTGGCATGCGGCCTGACTGTATTTCCTCAAGATAAGGCGCAAGGAGTTGCAGCCCGTGAGTGGTGTGCCCCATCAGGTCGCCTTCGACAAGCATTTCAGCGACGGCATTGGCTTTACCATCATCGAGCCCTGCGGCTAAAAGTAAGTCAGTGCTGAATCGCGTTATTTCCTGAACATCGTAATGTTGGCTCATTGTGTTTATTTTCCCGGCGTTATGGGTGGAAAGAAGGTTTATTGATTGTGGCGCCTGAGCTGGCGTATCAGGGCGCTATGGTCAAGATCACCCTCTCCCTGGGCGATAAGCGCTTCATAAAGCCCGTTGACCAGCGAGGATACCGGCAGCTTCAGCTGCCATTCCTGGGCTAAAGCCATGGCAGTCTGGGTGTCTTTCAGTTGCCATTTCGACGGCCCGCCGGGAGCGAAATCTTCCTTGATCATGCGCTGGCCGTGGATACGCAGAACAGTCGAGTCGGCAAAGCCTCCTTCTAGCGCATTCAGCATCTGCGCAGGATCAGCTCCCCCTTGCTCTGCCAGTAATATGGCTTCGGCCACGGTAGCAATGGTGTTGGCCACGATCATCTGATTGGCAAGCTTGACCAGCTCACCGCTGCCCGCAGGGCCAACATGGACCGGTCTGCCGAGCGATAAAAGAATAGGCTCAACGGCTTTAAAGCTTTCAGTATCTCCGCCCGCCATGATGGCCAGAGTGCCGTCAATCGCTCCCTGCTCACCACCGGATACCGGCGCGTCCAAGTAGTGAATCTGATGCTTTGAGGCCTCCTTAGCTTGGCGGCGTGCCGTCTCGACCGGAATAGAACTCATGACGATCAGAGTGGCGCCGGGCTGCATGGCGTTGAGCAGGCCATCTGTACCTAACAGTAATTCATCGCACACCGGACCCGAGCTGAGCATAACGATCACGACCTCGCTTTCGGTGGCTGCCTGTTCAGGCCTTTCTACTGTCTCGATACCTACCGTTTCCAAGCTGTCGGCCTTGCTTCTTGTCCGGTTCCAGGCGCGCACCTGATGACCTGCTTTGGCCAAGCGCCGTGCCATAGGAGCACCCATAATGCCGGTGCCAATAAAGCCGATAGACCGTAACGTTGTCATTATTAGTTCCTCTAACGGTGGGGAGGCTGTTGAACCGCTTTTATTGTTATTGAGGTAATGCTATTGGCTTATCCTCGTAGATAAAGCGGTATTTTAATATCGCCTGATTCTCTGAAATTGATAAGACGTTCAAGTACTTTAGATTCTGAGCGCTCCAAGTGGACCATTAATAATTTTGCAGCCTGGTGAGGCTTTTGCAGACGTATTTTCTCAAATACCCACAAGTGCTCATCAAAAAAAGGATCTTGATCGGGAAGTTTAAGCACCCGCCCAAGCAGGTGTTTGCTGATTAACAAGATAGGATGAGTGCGCCGTAGCATATTCATTACCTCCTGGTTATCAC
Organism: Halomonas sp. 111; assembly: GCF_052379685.1. Lineage (NCBI taxonomy): Bacteria > Pseudomonadati > Pseudomonadota > Gammaproteobacteria > Oceanospirillales > Halomonadaceae > Halomonas > Halomonas sp. 111. The sequence goes on along the minus strand of NZ_JBQSYV010000010.1, from coordinate 26,794 downwards.
CTAGACTGACGGCGGTGTGATGAAGGTCATTTTCTAACTCATCCAGTAATTCACCTTTAATATCTGGATAACTGTCTGCGGCGTGTTTGAGTTTGGCAATATAGCCGTTGAGTACACTTTCTGAAATATTGTTGGCGGCACGCGCAATCATGTAAGGCTCTAATTGGCGGCGTGCTTCATAAAGGTTGTGTAGTCGCTTGTCGTCTAAGGGGACTACGCTCCAACTGTTGTATTTAATCTTTTCGACCAGGCCGATGGACTGCAAATGGAGAAGAATTTGATGGGTAACCGTGCGGCTGACATTCAGTGATTTGGAAAGCTGTAGTTCATTAAGTTCAAAGGCGCCCTTGATTGAGCATAGGACAATGTCATGTTCGACGCTGTCGATGTGGGCACGCCAGGACGCGGTACGATCTACTTTGGGGGCATGGCCAAGTTGCTTGAAATCACGCTCGCTGAGGGAGCGACGTACTATCTCACTTGGCGATGCACCCACCAGATAGCCGCGCCCTTCAAAGCGGCAGATATACTGCTCTTCATGCAACCGGCTCAAGGTTTGGCGAACAGGGGAGCGGCTGATACCAAACAGCTCGGCTATATTCCCTTCAAGTAGCACAAGGCCAGGTTCCAGGCGCTTTCCAACAATACCCTGCTTAAGAGCCGTATAGAGCTGGTCGCGCAGCGTTTGTGTCATGGTTAGTTAGTTGCCTTTCAATATACGATTAAGTGATGGCACCGACCAGCCAGGGAACGAACTCATTACTACCATAACCCAGTGACTCGCTAGCGCTCATGTCGCCTGAGGCAATGGCGATGATACGCTCAAAAATCTGTTCCCCGACGTCTTCTACACTGGCAGTGCCATCGACGATAACGCCACAGTTTATATCCATGTCTTCATGCATTTTCTCATACATGGAGGTATTGGTTGCGAGCTTCAGGCAGGGCGCGGGTTTAAAACCTGAAACCGATCCACGTCCGGTAGTAAAACAGACAACCGTTGACCCAGAAGCAATTTGCCCAGTTACAGAAACGGGGTCGTAGCCCGGGCTATCCATAAAGTTAAAGCCACGAGTGGTTATCTTTTCGGCATAGTGCAGCACGTCGTTTAGGCTTGAACTGCCACCTTTCGCAACGGCTCCTAGGGACTTTTCAAGAATCGTCGAAAGCCCGCCTGCTTTATTGCCCGGCGACGGGTTGTTGTTTAATTCAGCACCATTTATTTCGGTGTAATGTTTCCACCATGTAATACGATCAAGCAGTTTTTGCGCGACGTTTTCATTGATAGAGCGGTCTATCAAAAGATTCTCAGCGCCGTAAATCTCGGGAGTTTCTGCAAGGATCACGCTGCCCCCGTGTTGCACGATAAGATCAGCCGCGTGGCCAAGCGCAGGATTCGCCGTAATCCCTGAATAACCGTCTGAGCCGCCGCACTGCAGTGCCACCACTAGGTGCTTTAGGGGTGCAGGTTCACGCCGCATCTGCCCATGCTGAGCAGCCATCTGCATGATGTGATCGCACGCGGTTTTAATACTGGTGCGAGTGCCTCCCGCATCCTGAATATTAAAGTAAGCAAGCCGCGAGGCGTCTTCTAAGCCTTTTTTTGCGACGAGTGTTTTGACCTGGTTGGTCTCACAGCCCAAACCGATAATGAGTACGAAGGCAAAATTGGGATGCTGGGCATAACCGGCGATGACGCGCTCAAGAAAGGAAAAGCCTTCTGAGTCCGTATTCATGGCACAGCCCGAGCCATGGGTGATTGCGACGACGCCATCGAAGCCCATCTGGCTGAGTTCGTCAGACTGATTGAGTGTGTCTGCCGCTGCTTTCGCTACCGTCGCGGAGCAGTTAACGGTCGACAGAATACCAATGTAGTTACGCGTGCCCACGCTACCATCATCACGTTGAAAACCCTGGAAGGTCCGTGAACTACTTGTGGTGTCTGTTTGCGGGTGAGGCTGAAAATCTTTTAATGAGGAATCGAGTTCTATCATGGTGAGGTTGTGGGTGTGCACATGCTCACCGGGTTCTACATCCTGTGCCGCTATCCCAATAAGTTGGCCATATTTATAAATAGCCTCGCCCTTATTGATGTTAGTTAACGCAACTTTATGACCAGCATCGATGTTCTCTTTAGCAAGTGTGCCATTTTTATCAATTGGAAACCCGTTGGGTACCGCTTTCGAGGCTACGCCCACGTTATCCCGCGGGTTGAGCTGAATAATAACTGACGGGGAATTAATGAGATCCATTGTTTACCTCAAACTGGTTATTGAGCTTTCGATACAGGAGCCAAGCGCAAGCTCAAAAGCGGTCATTGTAGATGCACTCTAACAAGCAGGCCGCGTACGTCGATTAGACTATCGTTCTATATAATGGACATTGAAGACAATGTTCATTTGACCTAGATTGCTTTCAAAGGTTGAATATTGAACCCCTATGGGAAGGAGTATCGTTAACCAAATGTTGAGTTTTAGCGTACTGGTAGTGATAGGTAGAGTGATGATTTAAAACGATTTTAATTAATATCTTTTCCTGTCACTTTTTCCTATAAGGCATGAGTGGCCAAAAAATCATCAATAAACTATTGTCATGTAGGTATGCTGTATGACACCTTTAAGCAAGATGCATATTTGGTTTCAAGCAAAACAATAATGAGAAATGAAAATGCCCTACATCATCAACTACTTAACAAAAATTCAGTTCGGTGAGAATGCAATTGCGGAGCTAGCGAATGAGCTGCAGTTGCTTAAGGTGAAAAGGCCTTTATTTGTGACTGATAAGGGGCTGAGCAGTACTCCTCTTATTACGCAGGTGATTGAATCTGCAGAGCTTTCTGAAGAGTTTAATGAAAAAGCCTGCGTTTTCGATGGCACGCCTTCCAATCCTACTGAAGCTGCTGTAGAGCAAGCCCTGTCTTTCCTACGAGAAAACCAGTGTGATGGCATCGTAGCCGTGGGCGGTGGCTCCAGCATTGATTTGGCTAAAGCGGTCGCTTTACTTTTTAACCACCCCGCTCCATTACGCCAGTACGCGGCGATTGAGGGTGGGGTCGCTAAGATCAATGCCGATGTGCTGCCGCTGATTGCGGTACCCACCACCGCGGGGACGGGCAGTGAGGTGGGGCGAGCTTCCCTGATTACTATGAACGATGAGCGGAAACTGGGTTTTCTTTCCCCGTATCTGATTCCTTCAGTTGCTATCTGCGACCCACGTTTAACACTCGGTTTACCGCCGTTTCTAACTGCCGCAACGGGCATGGATGCTATCGCTCACTGCGTTGAAACCTTTTTAAGCCCTAAAGTGAACCCTCCTGCTGAAGCGATTGCATTGGACGGCCTGAGGCGCGCAAGTGCCTATCTGGTCGAGGCGGTTGAAAACGGCACTAACTTAACCGCTAGAAATGAAATGATGATGGCGGCTCTGGAAGGTGCCATGGCGTTTCAGAAAGGGTTGGGGGCGGTTCACTCTCTATCCCATGCATTAGGCGGGCTGCATGAGCTAAAACTTCACCACGGCACGCTCAATGCCGTGCTAATGCCGACTGTTCTCAGGTTTAACCAGCGTGATTGCGAGGAAAAATTTGCTCGCCTCAAAGACGCGATGGAGCTTGCTCAGGGGGACGATTTAGCCGAAGCGTTTGTAAAGCTCAATGCTAAGTTGGGAATGCCTTCCAGCCTGAGTGAAATGGGCGTTAGAGAAGAACATTTAGACCAAGTGGCACAGTGGGCATTGGAAGACCACTCTACGGCTACCAACCCACGTGCACCTTCCAGAGAAGACTTTTTCAAGATGCTTAATGAGGCTTTCTAAAAGATAAGGTTTATCGACTTAATAGAAATAAAGGAAGTTTTTGGCAGGATCGCAATAAAGGATGGAACCCGGCAGTTTCAAAAAACCATAATCGAATCCAGGCAGTTAACGACTAAAGGAAAGTGGATATGACAATTACAAACCATTCTCTCAAGATCAAGACACTCCTCGCTTCCAGCGTAGCGGCAGCGGTTCTGGTGGCCTCTGGCGCAGCCCTTGCGGATTATCCAGAACGTCCTATTACGCTGATTGTGCCCTGGGCTGCGGGCGGCGGTACTGATGCGACAGCGCGTACTATCGCCCGTGCACTGGAAGAGGAGCTGGACCAGAACGTTAACGTTGTTAACCGCACCGGGGGCAGTGGCGTTGTTGGTCATACTGCCATGATCAATGCCAAGCCGGATGGCTATACGCTTGGCCTGGCGACCGGTGAAGTGAACATGATGCATTGGCAGGGTTTAACCAACCTTACCTATGAAGATTTTACCCCGATTGCGCAAATCAACTATGACTTCCCCGGCATACAGGTCGCCGCAGACTCCCCTTATGCAAGCCTTGAAGAACTTCTCGACGCTATACGTACTGAGCCTAAAGGCACGTTTACTGCCTCAGGTACCGGTCAAGGCGGTGTTTGGCACTTAGCCTTTGCGGGTTTTTTGATGGATCAGAATATTCCCGCCGACCAGGTTACCTGGATTCCTAGTGAAGGTGCGGCGCCAGCGATGGTAGAGCTGGTATCTGGGGGTATTGATATCGTACCAAGCTCTGTGCCTGAAGCCCGCTCAATGATGGAAGCCGGTCGGGTTAAAAGCTTTGCGGTCATGTCGCCTGAGCGTATACCCAGTTTTCCTGATACTCCCACTACCAACGAGTTAATCGACAGTAGCTATCAAGTGGGCGAGTGGCGAGGTATCGCCGGTCCTAAAGGTATGGACCCTGAGATAGTGGCAACGCTTGAGGCAGCATTAGAAGCTGCTTACAACAGCGATACCTATCAAGAGTTTATGGATCAGCAAGGCTTTGGCACCGAATGGCGTAACGCGGAAGAGTTCGGGCAGCTGATGCAAGAGATGGACAGCGTCTTTGGTGAAATTGTTGAACAGGTTGGCTTAGCTAACTGAGGCACGACTTGGTAGGCGGTTTCTCACAACAGGATCTGTTGTAGAAACCGCCACTACTTAACCATTTCCTGATTTGCCTCGTTTATACGACCCTTGCTTTCCTCCTTTCTCACCGGGAGGAGTGTGTCTTAAACAGGCCGTATTCGCGCTATGGCATAGACGAAGACGTAGCGTTCAAGAAGCCAGCGCTTATAAAACTTGGTCAGTCAATGATGTAGGTGATCTTCAGTCAGTGGTTTTCATTTGCCTTCCAAAGGAGTCAATGCATGCAATTGCCCACTAATCCCTTTAAAAACATGCTGGTCAAGCACGAACCCATGTGGGGTTGCTGGGCTGGCTTTGCGACGGGGTATGCCGCTGAAATAATCGCTAACACCGGGTTCGACTGGCTGCTAATCGATGGTGAGCATGCCCCGAATACGGTACCCACTATTCTGGCCCAACTGCAGGCCGTGGCACCTTACTCATCTGCCCCCGTTGTGCGTAGCGTTAATCATGACCCTGCGTTGATCAAGCAGTTACTGGATATAGGTACGCAAACATTGATGGTGCCGATGGTGGAAAGTGCTGAGCAAGCGGCCGCCTTGGTACGGGCAACGCGGTACCCGCCGCGTGGCATACGCGGTGTGGGCGGTGGGCTGGTGCGTGCAACCCGATGGGATGGCGTGGATGACTACCTGAACAAGGCGCATGAGTCGCTTTGTCTGATTGTCCAGATTGAGTCACCTAAAGGTGTTGAGCAGGCAGAAGCCATTGCCGCCACTGACGGCGTCGATGCGGTTTTTGTTGGTCCGGCAGATCTTTCGGTGGGAATGGGGTATCCCGGCAATCCTGGCCACCCCGATGTCCAGAGCGCGATACAGAAAGTGATTAACACAGTTCATGCGGCAGGCAAGCCGGTAGGGATTTTGGCGCCGTTAGAGGAGGATGCACGTCGCTACCAGGCGTTAGGCTGCCAATTTATTGCGGTGGGTATTGATATCAGCCTGCTCCGTCAGGGAGCGCTGGCAACGCTTGCCCGCTATAAAGAGCTGCCACCTCAGCCGTCAACCAGAACGTACTGATATAAGGCGCTTTAAGCCATCTTAGCCACTATAAAACGTAGGTAAGCAATTACCAGAGGAAGTAAACATGATAATTACAAACCGTTCTCTTAAGACGCTCTGTATTTCAAGTTTAGCGGCAGTTGTGATGGTGGCCTCTGGCTCAGCTCTGGCGGATTATCCAGAACGCCCCATTACGCTGATTGTGCCTTGGGCAGCAGGTGGCGGTACTGATGCAACAGCGCGCACCATTGCCCGCGCCTTGGAGGAGGAGTTGGGACAGAACGTCAACGTGGTGAATCGTACCGGCGGCAGCGGCGTGGTTGGGCATACCGCCATACTTAACGCAGCACCTGACGGCTACACGCTCGGCTTAGCCACTGTTGAAGTTAACACTATGCATTGGCAAGGCTTGACAGAGCTTACCTACGAAGACTTCACGCCCATCGCGCAAATCAACTACGACTCCCCGGGTCTCCAGGTCGCCGCTGATTCTTCATACGAGAGTCTGGATGCGTTGCTGGAGGTTGTTCGTACTGAGCCGAAAGGCAGCTTTACCGCTTCGGGAACCGGGCAGGGGGGTATCTGGCATCTGGCCTTTACGGGCTTTTTGATGGACCAGGACATTCCTGCCGATCAGGTTATCTGGATCCCCAGCGAAGGTTCGGCGCCCGCGATGACGGAGCTGGCGTCTGGTGGGATCGATATTGTATCTACGTCGGTGCCTGAGGCTCGTTCGATGATGGATGCAGGGCGTGTAAAAAGCTTTGCCGTCATGGCTGCAGAGCGTCTTTCAGCCTTCCCCGATATTCCTACCGCCAACGAGCTTGTGGGTAGTGACTACCAAGTAGGTGCGTGGCGAGGCATCGTTGGTCCTCAAGGGATGGACCCAGAGGTTGTCGCAACGCTTGAGTCAACTCTTGAGGCTGCTTACCAAAGTGATACGTACCAGGATTTCATGACGCAGAGAGGGTTTGGAACCGAGTGGCGCAATGCGGAAGAATTTGGCCAAATGATGGAAGAGATGGACGGTATTCTCGGTGAAATTGTTGAACAAGTTGGCTTGGCTAACTAAGGAATGACAATGAGAGATGTGTTCGCCGGCATAGGATTTATGATTGCAGGGATTGTGACGATTATCACAGCTCAGCAATTTCCTACTCTACCCAGCCTTCAGTATGGGCCTTCTCTGTTTCCCTCTCTTGTTGGAGGGGGATTTTGCATCGGCGGCGCGGTACTTACCTTAAATGCGCTATGGCAGAGACGAAAAGCGGCTGCTCAAGAAATACAGGATGATCCGACACTCACTACCCCGCCGCCTGAAAAAATAAGCTGGGCGATGGTGCTGCCCCCCATAGCGATCGTTTTTTATATCCTGGCAAGCGATTACCTGGGGGCAATGTTTACCATAATGATCATTATGTTTTTGCTCATGTTATTGAGAAAAACAAAGGCTTACGTGGCTCTGATAACCTCGGTGGTTATGTCATCCGCTATTTATTTTATTTTCTCTCACTATTTGCTTATTCCATTGCCGCAAGGGGTTTTATTAGGGGGTAGCCTGCCATGGATATCTTGATGAATGGAGTGGGGCTGGTTTTAAATGTTGATACCCTATTGGTTATCTTGGCAGCTTCATTATTTGGCATATTTGTTGGCGCCGTGCCCGGCCTTACGGCGACAATGGCCGTAGCCCTATTAGTGCCTTTAACCTTTTACATGGACACTATTCCTGCTATCGCGGCCATTGTCACCACATCGGCTATGGCGATATTTGCGGGGGATATTCCGGGTACATATCTCAATATACCGGGTACACCTGCCTCAGCCGCCTATGTGGGCGAATCACACGCATTAGCCAGAAAAGGCAGAGCGAGAGAAGCGTTAGGTATCAATTTAGTATGTTCCGTTTTTGGCGGTATTTTTGGCACCATTATTTTAATTGTCGTGGCTCAGTCACTCGCTGAAGTGGCGCTCAAATTTAGTGCTTTCGAGTACTTTTGGCTCGCGGTATTGGGGCTAAGCTGCTCAATTTTTATTTCTGTAGGCTCTAGAACAAAAGCATTTCTGTCACTACTGTTTGGCGTCCTGCTATCAACGGTAGGGCTGGATATGATGAGTGGCGCTCCTCGCTTCACGTTTGGAGTGCCCGATCTTATGGCTGGCGTTAACTTCATACCCGTTATGATCGGTATGTTTGCCCTCAATGAACTGATGAGTTACTACGGATCAAAATCCGAGAAAAAAACCATCAGCGTTGTTGATAAAGATAGTGTTTTCCACAATGTGCCGAGACACATTAAACGTTATTGGCGCAACATGGTGCGTGGCAGCTCAATCGGCACAATGATTGGCGCGTTACCCGGTGCGGGTGCGGATATCGCCGCTTGGATCTCATATGGTGTGGGAAAAGGCAGGTCAAAAGACAGTTCCAAATATGGTACTGGCAATATCGAGGGCATTGTCGATGCCAGCTCGGCCAATAATTCCGGAATCAGTGGCGCATGGGTGCCCGCTCTGGTCTTCGGGATTCCCGGCGACTCCATTACCGCTATCGTGATTGGCGTTTTATATATGAAGGGGATGAACCCCGGCCCCACCATTTTTATGGATGGGAGTGGCCTAATCTATGCACTTTTCATTGTGTTTATATTGGCTAATTTGATGATGCTACCTATTGGGTATATAGCCATTAGATTGTCAAAACTTTTCATCCTTACACCCAGCCGAGTATTGATGCCCATTATATTGTGCTTTTGCATTGTGGGTGCTTTCGCTATCAATAATAGCGTTGTGGATATCTGGTTAATGCTAATCGTTGGCTTAGTGGCCTATTTACTCGCCGTCAATGACTTCCCGATGGCGCCCGCCATACTCGGTTTGGTCCTGGGCTCCGTTGTTGAAAACAACTTTATGAGCGCCATGTTGCGAACTGGTGGCGACCTGACCAGCTTCTTTGCAAGGCCCATCAGTGCCGGGCTTGGCATTGCGGTCATCTTGCTGTGGTGCTCCCCCTTGTTGATTAAAGCCTATCGCTATCAGAAGCGTAGAAAAGAAGAGGCATCAGCATAATCTGTGCTGACAAGGGTCATGCTGGCTTGCAAAAGAGCGCTTTATAAAGTGCTTGCCGTTAACGGTAAAACCCTATAACGATTATAAAGCGCGCATCAACGACTCGGGCCTGGACGTTGAAGCAAGGACACTCTGATCATGAAGCACTGCGGTCCGCGGAGATATCACAGCATGGTGGAAGTCGGCAATATGGGCCTGTCGCCCAAGATCCTTGCTCAAGGCGTTACCGATATGGTGCGTATCTCTGATGCGCGCATGAGTGGAACCGCTTACGGCACCGTGGCACTCACGTGACACCAGAAGCTGCCGCTGGTGGCCCCCTGGAGTCCGTGAAGAGAAGATTCAGGCACGTCTCGCCGAGTTTGATGCCAAGGCGGCTATCACCAGCCCTATATCGAGCGAGTGCCGCATTATTCGCATGCGACTACCTCGTTATGTTTCACTGCGCCCATCTTCGCGCTGCGCATCCTGAGCGATAATCTCGCGGAGGGTGCTCATTAATAGTGCAGCCCCCGGTGAAAGTCGTTGGTGGCGTAAGCTGACCAGGCCGTAGGGCTGCACGCTAAGCGCTTCGACGAAGGGCAACTGGTGAAAGCGTTGCGGGGTGCAGAGTAGATCGGCCGTTTCGCGCGTGGTCACGGTGATGGTGTCGGACTTATCGACCAGCGCTAGTGACACCAGTAAGTCGGCAGTATCAACGACTTGCCGAGGTGGCGCGACCTGATGATGCAGAAACAGACTGTCAACACGCTGTCGCATGAGTGCGCCGGGTGGCTGCAGTGACCACGGGTAGGCGGCCATGTCCGCCAGTTTTAACGACGTTTTGCCTACCAGCGGATGTCCTTCACGACACACAAAGCACAACTCCTCCTCGCCAATTTCTTCAAAGACAAAGCGCTCAAGATCGCTGCCTGGTGGAAGGCGTGTAATCGCAAAATCCAGCTCACCTTCCAGCAAACGTGGCACCAGCGCTTTGCTGACATCCACATCCACACTGATTTTAAGCTCCGGGCGGTCTCTGTGGACCCGTTCAATAGCGCTGGTTAGAAGCGTAACGGCGGGTGCCATAACGGTGCCGATAGCCACGGTGCCCGTATTGCCGTTGCGCAGCGCGGTCAGCTCTTCAGCGGTGTGGTGTAGTGTCGACAGCACACTATGCGCATGACGAATCATGACCTCCCCATACCAGTTAGGGGTTAGCCCACGCGGCTGACGATCAAACAGACGCATACCCAGGTTCGCTTCCAGGTCGCTGAGCAGTTTTGAGGCAGCGGGCTGGCTCATGTTGAGTTGGGCAGCGGCACGATGCAGGTTGCGGTGCTCGTCAAGCGCCAAAAATAGCTGAAAATGACGCAACTTTAGTCGAGCGTTGAGAAACCAGTTACTGTCAAGAACGCTCATGGAATAAGCCTTTCAGTGCTTTTGATAGCAATAAGTGTATCGGAATTAACGTGTTCCTATATTGGTTAGTTATGTAAGAGCTGTCTAGTGTAGGGCGTGTAGTAGTGAACCTGGTAATGAACCGCATACCGCACGAATAACAATAACGATGTTAACAGGAGGAACACCATGCCCTCTCATACAGGTAGCGTTGGCTCAAGATTGTTACTGAGCGCAGGCGTCATCGCGCTGATGACAAATGTAGCCCAGGCCCAAAGTGATAAGGAACCCATGGCGAACAGTAAAGCAGAGAGCGCCGTCGAACAATCGACGTTCGGCCAGTTGCCGGACGGCCGTGAGGTGCAAAGCTACCGGCTAACGAACGCCAATGGCGTTGAGCTTCAGGTCATTAATTACGGGGGCACAATCGTATCCCTGAAAGTACCTGACGTAGACGGAAACATTGACGATATCGCGCTGGGTTTTGAATCGCTGGATGGTTATCTGTCTGACACTTACCAGCAAGCGAATCCCTACTTTGGCGCACTCATTGGCCGCTACGGCAACCGTATCGCCGAAGGTCAGTTTGCGCTGGAGGGTGAAACCTACTCGTTAGCCACCAACGATGGCGATAACCACCTGCACGGCGGCGAGCAAGGGTTTGATCGTGTGCTCTGGCAGGCCGAGCCTTTTGAAAATGATGAAGGGACGGGGCTGGTGCTGCGCTATGTCAGTGAGGATGGCGAAGAGGGCTATCCTGGAGAGCTGACGGTTGAAGTGACGTATACCCTTACCGATCAAAATGAATTGATTGTCGATTACCAGGCCGAGACCGACAAGGCAACGCCCGTCAATCTTACCCAGCACAGTTACTTCAACCTTAAGGGTGAGGGGAACGACTCCATCCTTGATCATCAGCTTATGCTCAATGCCGATGCCTTTACCCCGGTGAGTGAATCATTGATTCCGACGGGCGAGCTGCAGCCTGTTGAAGGGACTCCGTTCGATTTCACCCAGGCCACGTCGATTGGCGAGCGTATTGAGCAAGACAACGATCAACTGCGCTTTGGGCAGGGCTACGACCATAACTTTGTGCTTAACCAAGATAACGCCGAGCAAGGCGATCTGGTGATGGCCGCCAAGGTGTGGGAGCCACAAAGTGGACGGCTGCTGGAAATTGAAACCACTGAGCCTGGTATTCAATTTTATTCGGGGAATTTTTTGGCCGGTGATTTAACGGGCAAAAGTGGCAATGCCTATCCACAGCGCTCTGGTTTTGCACTGGAAACGCAGCACTTTCCCGATTCGCCTAATCAGGACGCCTTTCCCAGCACGGTTCTACAGCCAGGAGAGACCTACCGTTCACGCACCATCTTCCGCTTCTCTGCCCAAGACGATATGGGCGTCTAGCCATGCGCCTGACGAGCAGCAGACGGTGATTGCAGCAATAACATCAATAATAATTGGAATATCAGGAGCACAACAATGAGCATCGTAACCACGTTTACGCGCCTGGCGCTGGGTAGCGCCGTCATGCTGGCCTCGCTGGGTTCTGTGCAGGCACAGGACGACGTGAAGATTGGCTTTATCGTCAAAAAGCCGGAACAAGCCTGGTTTATTAACGAACAGCGCGCCGCAACAGAGGCGGGCGAGGAACTCGGATTCCAGGTTGTTCGTCTGGGTGGTGAAGATGGTCAAGAGGTGCTTAGCGCGATTGATAACCTTTACTCACAAGGCGCTCAAGGGTTTGTCATTTGCCCGCCAGATGTACGTCTTGGGCCTGCGATCATGAATCGCGCCGAACAGTACGGCATGAAAGTGGTTACCGTCGATGACCAGTTTGTTAACGCCAGTGGTGAGCCTATGGAAGGCGTACCGCATCTAGGTATGTCCGGCACCAAAATTGGTCAGCAGGTCGGTGAGGCAATTGCCGCCGAAATGGAAGCTCGTGGCTGGGATGTTGAGAACGTAGGTGCGTTGCGTATTACCAATAACGAACTACCGACTGCCGTTGAGCGTACGGATGGAGCGACCCAAGCGCTGCTTGCTTCGGGCTTCCCCGAAGAGAACATCTTCGATGCGCCTCAACAAAGTACGGATACGAGTGGTGCATTTTCCGCTGCATCACCGGTGCTTTCTCAACGCGGTGATTATGAGCACTGGGTAATCTACGCGCTAAATGAAGAGAGCGTTCTGGGGGGCGTTCGGGCGACCGAACAGTACGGGCTGGCCGCTGAGGATGTCATTGGGGTGGGCATCAATGGTTCAGGCGCGGCGTTTGCTGAGTTTTCCCGCGACAACCCCACGGGCTTCCACGGCACCGTTGCGGTGAGTTCTACCATGCACGGTCGACAAACGGCTGAAGACCTTTACCGCTGGATCAGCGAAGACCAGGAGCCTCAGGCGATTACAGAAACGTCTGGTACGTTAATGACGCGTGATAACTGGGAAGAAGTGCGCGATGCGCTCGGTCTGTAACTGACTTTTTGTGACGGGCTATTTGGTGGAGTGCTCACGTATGTCTGATCCATATCTTCGCTTTGACAATATCAGTGTTGTATTCCCTGGGGTGCGCGCGCTGGATGGGGTGAGCTTTGCTGCTCATACCGGTCAGGTGCATGCGCTGATGGGCGAAAACGGCGCGGGTAAGTCGACGCTGCTGAAAGTGCTTAGCGGGGTGAACCGCGCTGCAGAGGGGGCTCTCTGGATCGATGGGCAGCGCCACGTGTTCAGCAACGCCCGTGAAGCATTGCGCGAAGGGATCGCCATTATCTACCAGGAGCTAACGCTCTCGCCCAATATGTCGGTCGCTGAAAACCTGCTGCTGGGCCAGCTGCCTACGCGTCAGGGGTTTGTGAACCGGCGAAAGATGCGGGAAAGGGCACTGGCGATTCTGGCTGACCTTGGCGAGGGTGACATTCATCCCTCGACCAAGGTGCGTGATCTCTCTATCGGCCAGCAGCAGATGATTGAGATTGGCCGTGCATTGCTGCGTGATGCCCGCGTTATCGCTTTCGATGAACCTACCAGTAGCCTTTCCATTCAGGAAATCCGTCAGCTTAAACGCATCGTCAAACGCCTGCGCGACGAGGGGCGGGTGGTGCTCTACGTGACCCATCGCATGGAAGAAGTGTTTGAGATGTGCGATGCGGTCACTATCTTTCGCGACGGCCAGCATATTCGTACCCACGAAGATATGTCGCAGCTGACGCATGATCTATTGGTTAGCGAGATGGTAGGGCGGGACATCGATGACGTATACGGCTATCGCGCCCGCGAGCACGGCGATGTGGTGCTGTCTGTTGACGAGATTCAAGGGCGCGGCCTGAATGCGCCGGTTAGCTTCTCCGTGAAGCGTGGCGAGGTATTCGGCTTGTTTGGCCTGGTAGGCGCCGGTCGCAGTGAGCTATTGCGGCTGGTATGCGGGGTGGAAGCGCCTAAAGCGGGTAGCGTGACGTTCCAGGGCGAATCGCGACGCTTTAAAAGCCCCGCAGAGGCGATTCGCGCCGGTATCGCCATGTGCCCAGAGGATCGTAAATCTCAAGGGATTTTCCCAGTAGCGAGCGTTGCCGACAATCTCAATATCAGCTGCCGGCGGTTTTTTAAGCGCTGGGGCGTTTTCCGTCACCCTGGCCGCGAACGACGCAATGCTGAAGCCTATATTCAGCAGCTTAGCGTTAAAACCCCTAGCTATCGGGCACCGATAGGCAAGCTATCCGGGGGCAATCAGCAAAAGGTAATTTTGGCCCGCTGGCTCGCGGAAGAGATCGACCTTTTCGTGATGGACGAGCCCACGCGCGGGATTGATGTGGGCGCGCGTAGAGACATTTATAGCCTGCTTTACGACTTGGCCGAGCAGGGGAAAAGCATTGTCGTGATTTCCAGCGACCTTGCCGAAGTTAGCTCCATCTGTGACCGCATCGCAGTGATGCGCGACGGTGAGCTGGTCGACGTGGTGCCAAGAGACGCCGCCACGCCCGAACGACTATTAGGCCTGGCACTACCCGCCTAAGCGGTACCCATTATCGAACACGTTCAGGACACCTGTGATGACATCGAACAAATTAACCCAAGAAGGTGTTGAGCCAACGCGCCCTGCGGGGCGCCAAGGGCTCATTAAACCACTGCGCACGCTGTTGGACACCTCTGGGCTGATCGCCGTTTTTATGCTGCTCTTTATCGCCCTGGCGGTGTTTATCCCCGACTTTCTTACCGGGCGAAACATGGTGGGGCTGCTGCTTTCGATCACCCTGATAGGCAGTCTGGCGACCACGATGATGCTGGTGTTGGCGCTGGGTGAGGTGGATCTTTCGGTGGCCTCAATCGTGGCGTTTGCGGGGGTAGTGGCAGCGGTTGTGACCTCTAGCTCCGGTAGCGTTTTTATCGGCGTTATAGGTGGCATTGTTGCCGGGGGCGCGGTGGGGGCCTTTAACGGGTTTGTGATTGCCAGGTTTGGTATTAACTCGCTGATTGCCACGCTGGCGGCGATGGAGTTTGTACGCGGGCTGGCTTATATCACGTCGGGTGGCGACGCGGTGATGATTACCGTGCCGGGTTTCTTTGATCTGGGTAGCGCTTCATTTCTAGGCCTGACGCTGCCGGTGTGGACCATGTTGGCCTGCTTTGTCATCTTCGGTGTGGTGCTCAATATGACCGCCTTCGGACGCAATGTCCTTGCCACGGGTGGTAACTCGGAGGCCGCGTCGCTCGCGGGGGTCAATGTCCGCCGCCTCAAGATTATTGTCTTTGGTTTACAAGGCGTTGTTGCGGGCGTCGTGGGCGTGTTACTGGCCTCACGGATGGGCTTGGGCGACCCCAATACCTCCATGGGGCTAGAGCTTGCGGTGATTTCTGCCTGTGTACTGGGTGGGGTGGCGCTATCGGGCGGCGTTGCCACTATTACCGGCGTAGTCGTCGGCGTGCTGATCATGGGCTGTGTGCAGAACGCCATGGGGCTACTCAACGTACCAACGTTCTACCAGTACCTGGTACGTGGGGCAATTCTGCTGCTGGCGGTAATGTTTGACCGCTGGAAACAGACGCGACGCCAGCGCGCCTAACGACACTTTTTCCTGTTTTGTTTCTATCTTTTACCGAATTGTACGGAGAGACGTCCATGTCTGAACGAAAGCCGCCCCTACGCTCTGCCCAGTGGTTTGGAACCGCCGATAAAAACGGCTTTATGTACCGCAGCTGGATGAAAAATCAGGGCATTCCCGACCATGAATTCCAGGGCAAGCCGATTATCGGGATCTGTAACACCTGGTCGGAACTAACGCCTTGCAACGCTCACTTTCGCAAGCTGGCGGAGCACGTAAAGCAAGGCATACTGGAAGCGGGCGGCTACCCGGTGGAATTCCCGGTCTTCTCCAGCGGTGAATCCAACCTCCGCCCGACCGCAATGTTTACTCGTAACCTTGCCAGCATGGATGTTGAAGAGGCGATTCGCGGCAACCCGATTGATGCGGTGGTGCTGCTGGTAGGTTGCGATAAAACGACCCCGGCGCTGTTAATGGGCGCGGCGAGTTGTGATATTCCCACCATCGTCGTGACCGGCGGGCCCATGCTTAACGGCAAGCACAAGGGCAAGGACATCGGTTCGGGTACCGTGGTCTGGCAGCTTTCTGAGCAGGTCAAAGCGGGCGAGATTTCATTGCACGACTTTATGGCCGCTGAAGCGGGCATGTCGCGCTCGGCGGGCACCTGTAACACCATGGGTACTGCGTCTACCATGGCTTGCATGGCGGAATCCTTGGGCACCTCACTACCTCACAATGCGGCAATTCCTGCGGTGGATTCGCGTCGTTATGTGCTCGCACACCTTTCCGGTAATCGCATTGTCGAGATGGTTAATGAAGACTTAAAGCTCTCCAAAATCCTTACGAAAGAAGCGTTTGAGAATGCCATTCGTACCAACGCAGCGATTGGCGGCTCCACTAATGCGGTAATCCACCTGAAAGCGATTGCCGGGCGCATGGGGGTAGACCTTAAGCTGGACGACTGGAGCCGGGTGGGGCGCGGTACGCCCACGGTGGTAGATTTACAGCCCTCCGGGCGTTATTTGATGGAAGAGTTCTACTACGCTGGCGGCCTGCCCGCCGTGCTAAAGCGCTTGGGGGACGCCGACCGCCTGCCCTTTAAAGACGCACTCACCGTTAACGGTAAAACCCTGTGGGAGAACGTCAAGGATGCCCCGCTGTATAACGACGATGTTATTCGTCCGCTGGATAACCCGCTGACAGCGGATGGCGGTATCTGTGTGCTGCGCGGCAATCTTGCACCCAATGGCGCGGTGTTAAAACCCTCGGCAGCGACCGCCGAACTGATGCAACACCGTGGTCGTGCCGTCGTGTTTGAAGACTTCGACGATTATAAAGCGCGCATCAATGACCCGGACCTGGACGTTGAAGCCAACGATATCCTGGTAATGAAACACTGCGGGCCTCGCGGTTATCACGGCATGGCGGAAGTCGGCAATATGGGGCTACCGCCCAAGGTCCTTGCTCAGGGCGTCACCGATATGGTGCGTATTTCTGATGCGCGCATGAGTGGAACCGCTTATGGCACCGTGGTGCTGCACGTGGCACCTGAAGCTGCCGCGGGTGGCCCCTTGGCCGCGGTGCGTAACGGCGACTGGATTGAATTGGACTGCGCCAGCGGCCGGCTGCACCTGGACGTCAGTGAAGAGGAGATTCAGGCACGCCTCGCCGCGTTTGATGCCACGGCGGCCTCGACCCTCATCGCAAGCCAGGGCGGCTATCGCCAGCTCTATATTGAGCGAGTGCTGCAAGCCGATGAAGGCTGTGACTTTGACTTCCTGATCGGCTGTCGAGGCTCTGACGTGCCGCGTCATTCGCACTGATAAGAATTTCCTGATGATTTTTTTAACTATGATCGATGGCGGGAGTGGCCTGGGCAGGGTCTCCTTCCTGAACTTTTTATTGCATTCTGCACATGTTGTCTAAGCACTTTCCTCAGCATCCTGTTGCTCAAGATGGATGTTCTGACGCCAGCTGTTGGGAAGGTCTATTGTGTTTGTGGATCAGTCGCTGCCCGTTTTCATTTAAAACCTAAATGACGAAGCCATTAACCGCACCTGGCATGACCAAAGCGGGCTCATGTGCCACAGTTAAACAGTAAATTATTAAATATATTTCATAAAATCAATAGGTTGGTATGCTCTTGTTGAGTTTAAGTTTTTGACTTTATATATGTTTTTTGTTTTTTAGAAAAACCTGGTACGACGCGTGCAGTAACCAGGACAAGAACGCAGCATCAGGATGATGGTTGGTTCTTGGCTAGATGTTCCTTGTTTGATTTATTTTTACGAAGCAACAGAAAGCAGATTACTTAGGAGGCACGACATGAAAATGGAAGCTCTGAAAAAACTAGGTATTTTAGGCGTATCATTTGGTCTGATCGCAAGCCCTCTTGCGTTTGCTGAAATGGAAAGTGGCACTGAGCAAGAACCAGTGCCGCAAGAAGAGGCGACGCAGGACGAGCAAGGCAGTTTTAATTCGTATGACACTGAGCAGCAAGATCAAGATGTAACCACTGAGTATGAAGAGGAAGAGCAAGAATTCACCTATGAAGAAGAGGAAGAGGAGCAGGAGTACGAAACCACGGATGACGATGACGACACCCAGTGGTAATTAACCCGCTAATGGAATAACACTTGCTCTGGCTTACGGATGAGCCACAAAATGCCCCGCCGCCTGCGGGGCATTTTTGCGTTTAAAGCCCAAAGCAAAAGTTGTTGCCTTATCGTCTATTGTTAACATTACGTACCCCTTGGCCCGTTATGACTATAAGGAAGCTTGTATCGTGGTGAACTGGAAAGAGGCGCCGCAGCTTCCTAAAGCGGAAGGGCGAATCGCGGCTATCGATTTGGCGCGAGGCATTGCGATTGGCTTAATGATTGTCAGCCACACGGTTAGCGGGCTGATAGGCATACGTAATGTGCCTGACTGGGGCATGGTGCCTATTCATCTATTAACCAAATTCTCCTCATCACTGTTTATTTTGGTATTCGGCATTGCCCTGGCAGTGGCCTTTCTTTCTCACACTCAAAGAGATGATTGGCCTAAACGACGCCTTAAACTATGGCTACGCGCGATTGAAGTGTGGTTCTGGTACAAGGCGCTCATTATTATCGAGATGCTCCCGTTTAGTAGCCCTGGCGATATTGTCGATACGCTGCTTTATGGACGCTTTGGGATCTGGGTCGAGATTTTAGGCTTTTATGCCATTGCCCTGCTTTGGGTGCCGCTTATTCTACCGCTATGGGCACGGGCGCCTCTTTGGAGCCGGATTGCCACACTGGTTGGCTTAACCGCGCTTTCTGCCTGGTTACAAGGGCTTAGCTTTGGCGGTAACGATATCCTGAAAGCCTTACTGGTCGACCACCCCGACCACTATGCCTGGGGGCAGATTAGCCGGGCGCCCCTTATTCTGGTGGGGTTATTGGTAGGCGAAGCGCTATTGCGCTGTTACTTTACGGCTCACTTGCGCCGCCGCTTGGTGTTAATACTGCTGGCGGCAGGCGCGTTAATGGTAATGGCATTTTATGGTCTCGCGTTGGCGGATGGCCGTGTTTATGCCGCCATGATGGCCGTTGCCAATAACGCAGGCAAACATCCGCCTGGCCTGGAATTCATGCTGTTTAGTGTAGGTGGCGCGCTTATTTTGCTCGCACTGGCACTGGCCGGTGGAGCGGCTGCCGCCAGGGCACTTTTGCCGCTCACCGTGGTCGGCAGCGATGCGCTAAAAGCGTTTATTTTTCATATTGTGATGATCTTTCTCGTGCTGCGCTTTTTGCTGCAAGGCGAGGGCATGTATACCTATCCACAGGCGCTGGCGATTAGCGGCGTGTTGATACTGGGCGCCGCCGTGTGGATTTGGGTGACACGTTGGATCGCAGCGCACCGCTAAGAGGACATGGTTTGCAACGACAGCAACGACAGCAACGACAGCAACAATGGCAACGCTGGCTGTTAGCCGTAGTGTGTTTAATGGCACTGCCAGCCTATGCCGACGGTGCTCAAACACAGGAACTTGAAACACAGGCTTTTGAGACGAACTGGTACTACGAGGTCGATAAACAGAGTACATGGCAGGCTGACTTGAATACCCGAGTCGCCGCTATTGAGGGCATCTTTGAAGGCACGTTAGGGGTGTATGTACAAAACCTGGCCACCGGAGAGGCCTACTCGTGGCACGCGGACAGGCCCTGGTATTTGGCCTCGTTGGTAAAAGTGCCTATTGCCGCCCAAGTGCTTGCTGAACGTCAAGCAGGCACGCTGTCACTGGATGAGCGCTTAACGCTTTCGCGCAGTGACTTTGTGGATGGCGCGGGGCCGGTGATCTGGCACGACCCAGGGGCGCCGATCTCGATTCGCTACCTGCTTGAACAGATGATTACCGTCAGTGATAACACGGCATCCGATATGTTGATTGACCGCGTAGGCCTTGCCGACGTCAATGCTCGGGCGAGAGCAATGATTGCGGATAGTGGAGGCAATCCTGATGATATCGGCCCGATTAGCAAGCTGGTTGGCGTTCGTCAGGGCGTTTATGGGCAGCTACACCCTGACGCACGAACGCTGGGCGGCATGGATTTTATCGCCTTGCGCCAGCACCGGTTAGGCCAGCGTGCGGCGGCGCTGGCTCAGCGGCTGGATGTTGATCCCTCCACGCTCAAGCAACCTGACTATGACCACGCGTTCGATGCCTATGAGGCGACCGGTGAAAACGTCGGCACGCTGCGTGCCTACGGCGACCTGTTGGCAAGTGTGTATAAAGAAGCAGAGAGCGGTGGCTTAGGTGCGCAGCCGAGCCAGGCACTTCTGGAGATAATGCAGCGAACAACATCGGGCAACAATCGACTAACGGCCGGGTTGGGCGACACCACCCGTTTTGCGCATAAAACCGGTACCCAGCATCGGCGTAGTTGTGATGCGGGCATTGCTACGCGTGAAGAGGCTAATGGCCCCTGGGTGATCGTTGCTTGCAGCCGGGGGCCGGTAGCGGTGAATGACCATGAACGTGCGCTGGCGCGAGTAGGCGATGCGTTACGCTATAGCGGTGTGCTTGGGAAGCCTTGAACATGCTGTGTCGCAGGTACACCCGCCGCCAAGGCGAGCGTGATAAACTAGCGGCTTCATTTCATTGATACAGGCAGGAGGTTGTTATGGCAAACGCCAGCGCCCGTCATATTTTGGTTAGCAGCGAAGAGCAGTGTTTAGCGCTTAAACAGGAAATCGAAAACGGCCGTGATTTTGCCGATGTCGCCAAGCAGCACTCTAGCTGCCCTTCTGGCCGCCAGGGCGGCGACTTGGGTAGCTTCGGCCCCGGCCAAATGGTGCCTGAGTTCGACAAGGTGGTGTTCAGCGGTGAGTTGGGTCAGGTACACGGCCCGGTGAAAACGCAGTTTGGTTATCACCTGCTCGAAATCACTGACCGCACCTAAACGTTGCGTCTCTATAGCCGTGCAATACGATAAGACGTCTGCACGGCTATTGTCGCTTTGGCATTCGGTCCTGCCTGAAAAGCGCTTATGCTCGGTCACTTTTCAGACAGAATCGCATGTTTAACCTCGCGTTAAATCGCCTCCAGCGTCGTGGCGTTTACGTTGCGGTGTGAGGAGAAAGCCATGAACGACCCCATTATTTCGATTAACGGCCTGAATAAAACCTACGAAGGCGGCTTTCAAGCGCTCTCGCGGGTGGACCTCACCATTCAGCGTGGTGAGATTTTTGCGCTGCTTGGCCCCAACGGGGCAGGCAAAACCACGCTGATCAGCGTGGTGTGTGGGCTGGTAAACCCGACCCAGGGCGAGGTGGTGATTGACGGCTTTAATAGCGTTAGCCAGTACCGCCAGGCGCGTGAGCGTATCGGTCTGGTGCCTCAGGAGTTGACCAACGAAGCCTTTGAAACGGTGTGGAATACGGTCAGTTTTAGCCGTGGCCTGTTCGGTAAAGCGCCTGCCCCTGCGCATATTGAAAAAGTGCTTAAGTCATTGGCGTTATGGGATAAACGTCATAACCGCTTAATGACCCTTTCCGGCGGCATGAAGCGCCGCGTGTTGATTGCCAAGGCGCTCTCTCACGAGCCGCGCATTCTGTTTTTGGATGAGCCAACGGCGGGGGTCGATGTTGAGCTGCGCCGGGATATGTGGGAAGTGGTTCGCGGGCTGCGCGAAAGTGGCGTCACGATTATTCTCACCACCCACTATATTGAAGAAGCCGAAGAGATGGCCGACCGCATCGGGGTGATTAATCGAGGTGAAATCGTGCTGGTGGAAGAAAAGGCGGCCTTGATGCAAAAGCTGGGCAGCAAGCAGTTAATTCTTCAGCTGCAAACGCCGTTAAAGGCGCTACCTGCCGCTTTTCAGCAAACGGGGTTAAGTCTAGCCGCCGATGGGCATGAGTTGGTGTACAGCTATGATGGCCGTCAGGATGAAGAGGGCCACAAAATATCAGCGCTGTTAGCGAACCTTGAGCGCGAAGGCATCGCCTTTAGAGACCTGCACACACGGCAGAGTTCGCTTGAGGATATTTTCGTCGACCTGGTTAAGGAGCGTGCATGAATCTGTATCCTGTTCGCGCCATTTATATGGCAGAAATGGCGCGTACGCGGCGCACATTATTGCAAAGCATTGTGTCGCCGGTTATTTCAACCTCGCTCTACTTTGTGGTGTTCGGCGCGGCCATCGGTTCGCGTATCAGTGAGATTGGTGGGGTCAGCTACGGCGCCTTTATCGTGCCTGGGTTGATTATGCTCATGCTGCTGACCCAAAGCGTGTCCAACGCCTCTTTCGGGATTTTCTTTCCCAAGTTTTCGGGCAGTATCTATGAAATTTTATCGGCGCCCATCTCCTATCTTGAAATAGTGATTGGCTACGTAGGGGCGGCCGCCTCGAAGTCGATTCTATTGGGGCTGATCATTCTTGGGACATCGAGTTTTTTTGTGCCGCTGGAAATTGCGCACCCCTTCTGGATGCTGACGTTTCTGGTGCTCACCGCCGTCACGTTTAGTTTGCTGGGGTTCATTATCGGCATTTGGGCGGATGGCTTCGACAAGCTGCAGCTTGTGCCCTTGCTGATCATTACGCCACTGACCTTTCTGGGCGGCAGTTTCTACTCGATAGATATGCTGCCCCCTTTCTGGCAGACCGTCACGCTCGCCAACCCCGTGGTGTATCTGGTCAGCGGCTTTCGGTGGAGCTTCTACGGGATTAGCGATGTCAGTGTGGTAGCCAGTGTGGCCATGATCAGCCTGTTTTTACTGGCGAGCCTGGCCACTATCGCGTGGATATTTCGTACCGGCTATCGCCTGAAACCCTAACGCGCAGTATTTTTTTGCATAGCACTTCTTTTTATTGACGCTAGGAGCCAAGGCCCTTATGCCACTACTGCAAAGCATTGTTCACCGCCTGGACCCTTCGCTTGACGGTGAACGCTTAACGCTAACCGCTGCGCCATCGCTTGCCGAAAGTGATGACCCGGCCATGACAAGCCTGGTGAATACGCTGAACGACACGTATAACACCAAGGCTAAAGGTTGGGGGCGCTTTGCTGAAGAGGGCGAGCAGGCTGGCCCACTAGTTGCCTGGCTGCGCGATTATAGTGCGGGTGCCCAGGACTTTACCCAGCTTTCGACCGCAATTGCTGAGCGCCTGGCGCGTGAGCTGCAAGAGCAGTTATCCGTCAGTGGCTATTTGCTGCTTGCGCACATACGCCAAGGGGACACCGAAACGCTGTTTATCGCGTTGGTACATCAGCGTGAAGGTATTGGTATTAACCAAACCCACCAGGCCGTGCCTGCCGCTCAGCTGAATACCAGCCAGCTTACCCTGGCGGCCCGGGTCAATTTAACCCAGTGGCAGAGCGAGTCGCCTGGTGCGCAGTACGTCTCTTTCTTGAAAGATCGTGGTGGTAAAAAGCTTGCCGAAGGCATGGTAGCCCTGTTGGGCATGGAAGAAGGGATCGATGCGCCCGCTGAAACTCGCACGCTGCTCAAGGCCTTCAGCGACTATGTGGAAAAAGAGGATTTCGACGACGAGGCGAGTCGAGAAAAAACCGACACGCTGGTGGACTACGCCAATGAACAGCTTCGCCGTGGCGAGCCAATGACCTTGGAAGAGCTTTCTGGGCTGGTGGACGAACAGCAGCCGAAAGCCTTTTATGACCATATTCGCAACGCCGATTACGGGCTTTCGCCGGAGATTCCCCCCGATAAACGCACCTTAAGCCAGTTCCGCCGCTTTACCGGCCGAGCGGGCGGTGTCTCGATTAGTTTTGACTCCCACCTGCTGGGCTCAAGCATTGAGTACGACGCCACTCAAGATCGCCTGATTATCAAGCAAGTGCCCAAGCAGTTAAGAGAGCAGCTTACCAAGAAGGATTGAGGTAAGGACGATGCTGTAGCAACCCAGGAGCCCCTTATGCTGAACGCTATTAGTGATTTCTTCCAGCGCACGCTTGCGCAACCCGAGCAGCGCGAAAATCAAACGCTCACCCTGGAACTGGCCACCGCAGCACTGCTGTGTGAAATCGTCCGCGCCGATTACGACACCACCGATGAAGAGCTTGCCGCGCTGCGCCTTATGCTTACCGAGCGCTACCAGCTCAGCACAAGCGATGTGGAAGAGCTGATGGCGTTGGCACAAGCAGAAGTGGATGAGGCCGTCGATCATTACCAGTTTGTGAGCCTAATCAAAGAGCACTATAACTACGACCAGCGCTGTGAGCTGGTAGCGCTGATGTGGCAGCTGGCGTGGGCCGACGGCAGCGTTGACCCACTTGAAGAGCACCGTATTCGGCGGCTGGCCGATTTACTGCATGTTAGTCACAGTGATTTTATTCGCACCAAACTACAGGTTGAAGTACAGGTTGAAGAGCGCCGAACAGCGCAAGATGGGCCTGAGCGATAACGTATTAGCTTTCTACGTTACTGTTCTTCAGGTGCGCTGAGCAGGCCCTCGACTAGGCGATGCAACTGTTGTTGAAACTGGCCGCCTGGGGAGGGCGGCGTGGGGTCTGCGGTGATCACAATGGTCATATCGCGCTCAGGGACCACGTACAGCGCTTGCCCGCCATAGCCACGCCCGTAGTACACCGCTTCCCCCGCGAGTTCGGTAATAAACCAGCCATACCCATAGCCATCACCCGTCCAGGCAGAGATACCACGGGGTGTCCATGAAGCCTCCACCCAGCCTTCTGGCAATAGCCGCACGCCCTCCATCACGCCGTCGTTACGATAAAGCTCGCCCACCTCAATCAACGCGCGTGGCGAAAGTTGCATATTGTTGCCGCCAAAATAAATGCCTTGCGGGTCACGCGGCCATGCCGGAATCGAAATAGTAAGCGGCTCCCCCAGCAGGCGTTGTGCGAGTACATGCGTGGTTTCACCGCTTGCCTGGGTAAGCGCTGCGGAAAGCAGGTGGCTAGTGCCGGTGGAGTACAGCATCCGCCCGCCGGGCTCATCGACAAACGGGCGAGTAAGGGCATCGTTAACCCAGTTTGAGCTTGCCACCCAAGCGCTGTAGTTAGCGCCGGATGTGCGCTCAAGCCCCGCCTGCTGTGCCAACAAATGCCCTACGGTAATATCTTCCACGCGCGGGTCCAGCCCGGCGGGCAATGGCTCATCCAAGAGCGTTACCAATCGCTGCTCGGTGGATTCAATAATGCCCTCTTCAATAGCTGCGCCTGTTATTGCCGCCAGCACCGTTTTGGAAAGTGACTTGATACTGGCAGGCTGCGCAACACCGGGGCCACCCTGATGAAGTTCGTGGATAATCTCGCCGTTGTAAGCGACCACAACGCTGTGAAGGCGTGAAAGCTTGCCAACTTCATCATCCAATGCTGCAAACGCAGCAGGCGCGGGTGGGCTGGCGCCAATGCTTTGGCTGACGCCTATCGCTATTGCGCAGCCCATTCCCTGGATAAACCTTCGCATAAGCCTTTTCATAACGCGTCTTCCTTGTTGGTGACCCTGCTAATTAGGATAGCGAGCGTTTAAGAACAAGACATAATGTGTGCCTAAAAGGGCGTAACGGATTGTTTTAAAAACAAAAAGGTGGCGAGTACGCAAAAAGTTGAAAAGCCTGCTAGGCTTTAATCGTTACTGGGCGTAAGCAACCCTTTGATTTCAACCAAAACGCAAACCAGCAAGGAGTGCCAACATGCGTAATATTATCTATATCGTAGGCCTAATCGTCGTTGTACTGTTTATCCTTTCACTGCTTGGCCTGCGCTAACATCAGCGACCGCCAGCACGCCCGCAGATTCCCCCTGCGGGCTTTTTACGCACCTGCCTAAGCAATCGAGTGACAAAAGTGACGCGGTAAGCACGACATAAGCGTTATTAACCTCACTCTTCAAACAAATATTTCATATAGCGACTATCGCTGCATCACTGCCATAACCCAGCGGCTATAGGCATTAAACGTAGCTGGGTCTGCCTCGAACGGCTGTTATCGCTCAGTAGAAAAGTGCGGGGCCACCGGAATGTGCGCAAAGCCGTCACCGGTATCGCAAGGCGAGTTCTATTGCTTAGAGCAGCAGTAGCAAAGGCCAAGTTGAGCGCGGAAGATACTCATTTTGGAGCATTGCAACTACCGTTAGCCCAAGGCTGAGGCCGAAGAGGCCGATTAATAATGTTGCAGAAAAAAAACAAAACTTCACAAACGCGACGGATTAAGCAGGCATACTAAAAGCCAAAGTATGGTGTAGACATGTTTTTTACTGACGGTAAGGCGTTGTATAATTATCCCGTATTATTTTTCTATTAAAAATCAAATGGATAGTATTTTTTATAACGCGCTAGGGCGATAAGAAAGCGATGCAGTATATCGTTGCTATATAAGATATTTTGTCGTGAATAGGAACTTCGTTAATTTTTATTAAATAAAATTTAACGCGGGAAATGTCTGATATTAATCGGTTAAGCTCATGTTTTTTATCGAGGATCGTTTTAAGTGGCGGCGTTTTAATTGTTCAAACGTTTGCTTTAAAGGTGGTTAGTAGCAGGCTGCCGCCACAGAGGGATGATTGATTTTAACCGATAAAAAAGCAGTAATAGCTGTGTGGTACCGTTGATAGCCGCAAAATAGTGAATGATGTAGCGATAAAGAGGGGCGTGCTGGATATGAATAAAATGTCTTTAAACGTTGCAAACGAACCTGAAGCATCTAAAAAACGCTAACGAGTACAAAAAGTGAAACAAACACAAGGAATACTCTTTTCCGCATACGTAAAGAGGATGAAAGAATGATTTTTTTCAGTAAAGCCTTTTCAGAAGAGGTAAAGGACGTATCAGAAGGGCAGTGTCATCAAGCTCTCTCGAGTTCCCAGTTATTGCAAC